>JASFLG010000019.1:0-18543 GCA_050118205.1 Pseudomonadales bacterium | reverse complement strand
CGCCAGCGCTCGACCGGTGCAGCTTCTTTCGACGCAGCGTCGGCCTCACTCGCCTCCGCCTCGAGCTCCGCCGTGTCCAGGTGCTGCAGCCGGATCAGGTCCCCAACGGCGAGCACATCGTCCACCTTCCTGATGACGGGCCCGCGGGTGTCCGCATCGATGAATCTCCGCGCCCAGCGCACCGCATCGAGATCGAGGCCGACCGGTGCGGCAGACGAGTTGGTGATCACCGTGGCCGCGTCTGCCGAAACGCTCATCACCACCGCGGGGGCCAGATCGCCATACGTGGAGATACCGGCGAGCAGCCCTCGCACGCGCTCCTCGGTCAGCGGGTTGTCCTCGTCGATGGGCAGCTGCTGCTCCGGCCCCCGGTAGCCGTGACGTCGGTCGTAGCTCTCGAGCCCGCGGCGCACGGCGGTATCGGCCGTCTTCTGCAGATGGCCCTTCAGGGTGGTGATCACCTCGTAGCCGCCGCTGTAGAGATCGTCGTAACGGTCGATGAGCTGCTGGCGCACCCACTCGGCCGGGAACGCGGCGGGGACATCCAGGTCCCGTTCGTGCAGACTGGCGGTGATGGGCGCCCGGACCGCCGCTTCGTACGCGGCCTCGTCAATGGATTCCTGCTCGAGCATTCGGCGCAGCACCAGGTTGCGACGCTCCAGGGCCCGCTCGGGACCGTTGATCGGATTCCCCGCCGTGGGTGCCTGGGGGATGCCTGCCAGCATGGCGAGCTGGGGTAGGGTCAATTCGGCCAGTGGCTTGCCGTAATAGGTGAATGCAGCAGCCTGGGCGCCGTAGGCCCGTTTTCCGAAGGGGACCGCATTGATGTAGAGCTCGAGAATCTCGTCCTTGGACATCTCCCGCTCCATCTTCAAGGCCAGGAGGATCTCTTTGAACTTGCGGATGAACACCTGATCCAGGGAGAACGTGCCGAGGTTCCGGGGCAGCTGCATGGTGATGGTGGAGCCGCCCCGGGTGATCTCGCCCATGTTCCAGACGAGCTCCACGGCGGCGGTGGTGAGGGTCCAGAAATCGACCCCGCTGTGCTCGTAAAAACGCTTGTCTTCCGTGTCCAGGAGGGCCCGTATGAAAAGGTGTGGCACGTCAGCGATCGCTACGGGAATCAGGCGTCGCTCACCGAACTCGGCAATCAGTTGCCGGTCGGCCGTATATATCCTCAATGGGGTCTCGAGACGAACGTGGCGGTACGTCTCAGCTTTGGGCAGCTGGGGATCCAGGTACAGGTAAATGCCTGCAAGACTGAGCACTGCGGCACATAAACCGGACAGGGCCAGCCACATAATAGTCGCCGTGACGCGTCGGGACATCGGTGTCATGTTCGCGGCAGTAATGCAGGGAACGGATTGCGACCATAGCAATCCTGGTATTTAATGTTGAGTGCCATAAAAAGGACGTAAGTGCCCGCGATAGTAAGGAAATTTAACCGTGCTCGGATTCCTTAGCAAGAAATCCAACCTGATGCTCGGGTTGGATATCAGTTCCACGTCTGTGAAGCTTCTTGAGCTTTCCAAGTCCAACGATCGCTACCGGGTAGAAGCTTACGCGGTGGAGCCGCTGCCGCCGAATGCGGTGGTGGAAAAGAATATTAGCGATGTGGAAGGGGTTGGTGAAGCGATCAAGCGGGTGATCAGCCGCTCCAAATGCTCGTCGCGCCAGGCAGCGGTGGCCGTGGCGGGCTCCGCCGTGATCACCAAGACCATCGAGATGGACGCCGAACTCTCCGACGAGGAGATGGAAAATCAGATCACCGTCGAGGCGGACCAGTACATACCCTATCCGCTCGACGAGGTGGCCATCGACTTCGAGGTGCAGGGCCTGTCGGAGCGCAATCCGGAGCAGGTGGAAGTTCTCCTCGCCGCCTGCCGTAAGGAAAACGTGGAGATGCGGGAGGCCGCGCTCGAGGTCGGGCAGGTGAAAGCGGCCGTGGTGGATATCGAAGCGCATGCCATGAAGCGGGCCTTCGAGCTCCTCAAGCCGCAGCTCGGCGCCAATGCGGATGACCTGGTGGTGGCGATCATCGACATAGGCGCCACCATGACCACCCTCTCCGTGCTTGCCGATGACCGCTCCATATACACCCGTGAGCAGCTTTTCGGTGGCAAGCAGCTCACCGAGGAGATCCAGCGACGCTACAGCCTGTCCTTCGAGGAGGCCGGTCTCGCCAAGAAACAGGGTGGTCTGCCGGATGACTACGAGACGGAGGTTCTGCAGCCGTTCAAGGAAGCCGTGCTGCAGCAGGTGACCCGATCACTGCAGTTCTTCTTCTCATCCAGCCAGTACGACGACGTCGATTACATCGTGCTGGCCGGTGGCACGTCGTCCATCGACGGGCTGGCCGGCATGATCGAAAACAAGCTCGGCACCCCGACCATCATCGCGAACCCGTTCGGAGACATGTCGCTGTCGAGTAAGGTCGACGCGGACGCACTGGCGAACGACGCACCGGCAATGATGATTGCCTGCGGCCTGGCCATGAGGAGCTTCGACTGATGGCACATATCAACCTGCTACCGTGGCGCGACTGGGAACGGGAACGCCGGAGGAAGGAGTTCCTCGGCAACCTCGCCGGAACGCTCGTGCTCGCTGTCGTAGTCGTCTTTGCGCTGGGCTGGATGCTAGACAACAGCATCGAGCATCAGAACGCGCGGAACCAGTTCCTGGAGAGCAAGATCACCGATCTCGACAAGAAGATCGCCGAGATCGCCCAGCTCGAGCAGCAGAAGAAGGATCTGGAAGAGCGCATGGAGCTCATTGGTCAGCTGCAGGGCAACCGGCCGGTGATCGTCCGCGTCTTCGACGAGCTGGTTCGCACGCTGTCCAAGGGCGTCCACTACCGGAAGCTGGCCATGACCGGCGGCAGTCTCACGGTGGAAGGCACCGCCGAGTCCAACAACCGGATTTCCTCGCTGATGCGGAACCTGGACGAGTCTGCGTGGTTCGAGTCGCCGAACCTGAGAAGCATCAAGGAAGATCCGGACAACTCGGACTACGGACCCCAGGCCAGCAAGTTCGATCTCACGTTTGTTCGGCACAATCCGAACAAGGGCGAGGAGGAGGAGGACGAGTAATGGCCATCCAGGATACCCTCGACCAGCTCCAGGACTTCGATCTCAACGATCTGGACTTCAACAACATCGGCTCCTGGCCGGGGCCGATCAAGATTCTGCTGATGGTGATCGCATTCGTGCTGGTCGTCGGAGCGGGATACTACTTCTACCTGACGGACAAGCAGTCCACGCTCGACCGGGCACAGACCAAGGAGCTCGACCTGCGCAGGGACTACGAGGTGAAGGCCGAGAAGGCGGCCAACCTGGAAGAGTACCGTGCTCAGAAGCAGCAGATGGAAGCCACCTTCGGTGCGCTGCTGAAGCAGCTGCCTCAGGATACCGAGGTGCCGGGCCTGCTGGATGACATCACGCGCACGGCGCTGGACAACGAGCTCAACATCGAGAGCATCGATCTGCAGCCGGAGAAGCAGCTCGAGTTCTACGTCGAGCTGCCCATCGACATCGTCGTGGAAGGCAGCTACCACAAGATCGGTCAGTTCATCAGCGGGGTGGCGGCCCTGTCCAGGATCGTCACGCTGCACGACTTCACGCTCGAGCCGCAGGGATCCCCCCTGAAGCTGAAACTGAAGATTCTCGCCAAGACGTACCGGTATCTGGATGAGGAAAAATGATGCGCTTACCCGGAATTAAGCCCATCCCGAAGATCGGGACCCTCGTCCTCATCGGCGGCCTGCTCTCCGGCTGCGGCGGGGGAGACTTCTCGGATCTGCAGAGCTTCATGGCGGATGTGGACTCGCGACCGGCACCCCCCATTGCGCCGCTCAAGACGTTCACTCCTGCCGAGCCGTTCGCGTACGAGGCGCAGGGGCTCAGAAGCCCGTTCGAACCACCGGTGGTCGTCAAGCCGAGCCAGCGGCCCAAGGGTCCGCAGGTCAAGCCGAACCCCAACCGGGTCAAGCAGTACCTGGAGCAGTTCACCATCGCCAGCCTGTCGATGGTCGGAACCATGAGTCAGGGCGCGCACATGTACGCGCTGATTCAGGACTCGGACGGCGGCGTGCACCGGGTTCAGCCAGGCGACTACATGGGCACGGATTACGGAAGAATCGAATCAATTGATGAGACCGCCATCGAGCTGGTCGAAATTGTTCCCGACGGTACTGGAGGCTGGGTCGAACGTGTCCGGACCGTATCGCTGGGCGGTGGAGAGAAAGGATGAAATCAATGATGAACGAGAACGGCCGGTTTGCGCGTTGGATGGCCCGACCGCTGTTCGCGGTGCTGGCGATGACCGTTGCCCTGCCAGCCTGGACGGCAACCATCGACTCGGTGGAGTTTTCCTCGCTGCCGGGAGACAAGACGGAGATCCGCCTGCACTTCGATGGTCCGCCGCCGGAGCCAACCGGATACACGATCGAGCAGCCCGCCCGTATCGTCCTGGACATGCCGGGCGTCACGTCGAGCCTGGAAGAGAAGCATCACAACCTCGGTATCGGTAATGCCCGCCGCGTGTCCATCATCTCCACCAAGGACCGCACGCGCGCGATCGTCAACCTCACCGAGCTGGTGGGCTACGACACCGAGATCGAGGGCAACACCCTCTACCTGACCGTCGGTGGTGGCAGCGCACAGGGCGTGCCCTCCGCGCAGGCGTTTGCCAGCGCCGACGACATGTCGTCCGAGGCGGACAGGGTCTCCGACTCCGAGATCACGGGCGTGGATTTCCGCCGCAGCCCGGAAGGCGACGGTCGAATCGTGATCAAGCTGTCCAACCCGAAGGCGCCGGTCAACGTCGCCAGAGAAGGCAGCAAGATCAAGGTCGAGATCCGCAACACGGATCTCCCGCCGAACCTGCGCCGGCGTCTGGACGTTACCGATTTCGCAACACCCGTTCAGGTGGTCGATGCGCTCCAGGAAGGCGATATGGCCACGTTCACCATCTCGGCTTCGGGCGACTACGACTACCTCGCCTACCAGGCCGACAACGTGCTGACGGTGAACGTCAACGCGCTGTCCAAGGACGAGATCGAGGAACGAAAGGACGTGTTCAAGTACACGGGCGAGAAGCTGTCGCTGAACTTCCAGGACATCGAAGTGCGCTCGGTGCTGCAGCTGATTGCTGACTTCACCAACCTCAACCTGGTCGCCAGCGACACGGTGCAGGGGCGGATCACGCTGCGTCTGAAGAACGTACCATGGGACCAGGCCCTGGAGCTGATCCTGAAGACCAAGGGCCTCGATCAGCGTCAGGTTGGCAACGTGCTGCTGGTGGCCCCCGCGGCCGAGATCGCCGCGCGTGAGAAGCTCGAGCTCGAGAACCAGAAGCAGATCTCCGAGCTGGCGCCGCTGCAGACGGAGTTCATCCAGATCCGTTACGCGAGCGCGACCCAGCTTTTCGAACTGTTCAACAACGCCAGTGGCTCCGAGCAGTCGGTGCTCTCCGAGCGCGGCAGCGTGATCGTGGATGAGCGGACGAACTCCATCATTCTGACGGACACCGCTCAGCGCCTGCAGGAGTTCCGCAAGGTGATCGCTCAGCTCGACGTGCCGGTGCGTCAGGTGCTCATCGAAGCGCGGATCGTCACGGCGAGCGACGACTTCTCCGAGGATCTGGGTATCCGCTGGGGCGGCGCGAAGTACACTCAGGAGTCCAGCACTCGATTCAACAAGTATGGCGGATCGCTGACCACCCTGAACGACCTGCAGGACATCATCGTTGGCGGCGGCGGCTCGGGAGACGTGAGCTCGCCCGAGGATCTGGTGGTCGACCTGGGGGTGGCCAAGGAAGGTGCGACGACCTTCGGTATTGGTGTGACCGGCGCGGGTTACCTGCTCGATCTGGAGCTGTCCGCTCTGGCAGCGGACGGCCATGCGGAGGTGGTCGCGCGCCCGAAGGTGATCACGGCCGACAAGAACCCGGCAACCATCGAATCCGGCACGGAGATTCCGTATCAGGAAGCGACGAGCTCGGGTGCGACGTCTACGTCGTTCAAGGAAGCGACCCTGGCGCTCGAGGTGACCCCGCAGATCACGCCTGACGACCGGATCATCATGGAGCTGAACGTCAAGCAGGACACGGTGGGCGCCATCTTCAACGGCGTGCCTTCCATCGACACGAACCAGATCGAAACCCAGGTTCTGGTCGACAACGGACAGACCGTCGTGCTGGGCGGTATCTTCACCACCGACAAGCAGTACTCCACCACGAAGACGCCTTTCGTGGGAGACCTTCCCTACGTCGGTCGACTGTTCCGTCGCACCGAGCAGAAGGACAACAAAGCGGAGCTGCTGATCTTCATTACGCCCCGGATCATTCAGGAGGGCCTGACCCAGCTGTGACCGGGTTGCCGGCTCGATGACCGGGCCGGAAGCGACTACACTAGGCGGCGCCATCTGGCGCCGCTTTTTTTTGCCTCCTGATCACCCCATTAACCGATGAGCAAGCAAAGCGTTTTTCTGGTCGGGCTCATGGCGGTTGGTAAGAGCACCGTCGGGCGTCTGCTCGCGCAGCAGCTGGGCTACGAGTTCTACGATACCGATCAGGTCATCGAAGAGAGAGCCGGGGCGGACGTGGCATGGATCTTCGACGTGGAGGGCGAGGAAGGCTTCCGGAACCGGGAGTCGCACGTCATCGACGAGCTGACCCGGCTCGAGCACGTGGTGGTGGCTACGGGAGGTGGGGCCGTGCTGCGCGACTGCAATCGGAGGATGCTCGCGGCCAGGGGCTGCGTCATTCACCTGGACAGCCCCCTGGACCGGCTGCTCGAGAGGACCCACAAGGACAGAAAGCGACCGCTTCTGCAGAACGGCAATCCGGAGGAGACGCTCGCACGGTTGCAGGCAGAGCGGGAACCGCTCTACCAGGAGGTGGCCGATTACCGGTTCGTGACCGATCGGCACGGCCCGAAGGCACTGGTTCGAGCCATCGCTGCCCGGCTGGAGGAAGACGGCATCGTATGAGCGTGGAGAAGACACTCACCGTGAATCTCGGCGAGCGCAGTTATCCCATCCGCATCGGCACGGGACTGCTCTCTGACACGTCGCAGCTCCACCCGTTCGTGCACGGCCATCAGGTGGCCGTCATCACCAACGACGTGGTTCGGGATCTCGCGCTGGATGCTCTGCTCGAAGGCCTCGCCGGCTGCAACGCCCAGGTCGACGTGTTCACCCTCCCGGATGGCGAGGCCGAGAAAAGCCTCGCCAACTACGCTGCCATCATGGATTTTCTGATCGACCATCGCCACAACCGGACCACCACTCTGATTGCGCTCGGCGGCGGCGTGGTCGGCGATATCACCGGATTCGCGGCGGCGACTTACCAGAGAGGCGTCAACTTCATTCAGATCCCGACCACCCTGCTTGCCCAGGTGGATTCTTCCGTTGGCGGCAAGACGGCGGTCAACCATCCGGGCGGCAAAAATCTGATTGGCGCTTTTCATCAGCCCGTGGCGGTGATCGCCGACCTCGATCTGCTGCGCACCCTGCCGGAGCGCGAGTACGCGGCGGGGATCGCGGAGGTCATCAAGTACGGGATCATTGCCGACGCCGCGTTCTTCGCGTGGCTCGAAGACAACGTGGAGGCATTGAAGCATCAGGAGCCGGCGGTGCTGGCACATGCGGTGGCCCGGTCCTGCGAGATCAAGGCCGAGGTGGTGGAGGAGGACGAACGGGAGACGGGAAGACGCGCGCTGCTCAATTTCGGCCATACGTTCGGCCACGCCATCGAGGCGCTGACCGCCTACACGCAGTATCTGCATGGTGAGGCCGTGGCACTGGGCATGGTTCTGGCCGCGGATCTTTCCGTGAGGCTGGGCCTGATCGACCGGGCGGATGCGAGCCGTATCCGCTCCCTGATCGAGCGCTTCGGGTTGCCCGCGGTACCGCCCGTGCTCGGTGCCGAAGACATGCTGGACGCCATGGGCATGGACAAGAAGGTGGTGGACGGCACACTGCGTCTGATTCTGATTCGCCGCATCGGCGACGCGTTCGTCGACAGCACAGTGGATCCTGCGGCGCTCCGGGCGACGCTCCTCGCCGGAGAAGGTCTCTGCCATGGCTGAAGGTGAGCGTACCTTTCTCGGTCTGACCCACAACCCGTTCGTCGAGCCGCAGCGGGGATTCTTCGATCGGGGCGGGCGCAAGAGTCACCTCGAGCAGCTCCGGCATCTGAGCCAGTGGTCGCGAAGGGTTCTGCTGGTGACCGGGCCCCATGGTGTGGGCAAATCCACACTCTACCGGGAGCTGATGGCAACGCTGGAGCCCCGGGTGAAGGCCGCTCGTATCAGCGCCGGACTGGTCAATGCCGGCCGCGAGGTCCTGGCAGCCATTGCTCAGGGTCTGGGGGTGCCCGCCTCGGCCAATGCCAACGTTCAGTCGTTGCATGCTGACATAGCGCGCCACGTGGAAGCGCAGGCGGCAGGCGATCGACCGTGTCTGGTGGTGGTGGACGATGCCCAGCTGCTGGACAACAAGGCCATCGATGAGCTCGTCGCTCTCGTACACGAAACGGCGCTGCACCTGATTCTCTTTGGCGAGGTACGCATGGTGCCCGTCATCGAGCGCGCCGCCAGCAGCAAGGGCGTGGGCTGGCAGGAGATCCGGCTGTCGCCCTACGGCGAGGCGGATGCGCGGGATTACCTCGAGTGGCGGTTCCAGCAGGCGAAGTACAGGGGCCGGATACCGTTCACCGATCAGCAGGTGCGTGAACTCTTCAGACTTTCCGCGGGACTGCCCGGGAAGCTCAACCAGATGGCCAACGTTCTGCTGGTGAAGCTGGAGACTGGCGAGGCGTCGGTGGCGCGCGCGACCTTCCCACGGCTGCATGGTGCGCTGCTGGCGCTTCTGGTCGCGCTGGTGGCGCTGCTGTACGTGCTCTTCGAGCGGGCGCCGCCGGACCTGGAGACCGTGGCGCTGGATGTGCCCGCCATTGCGGCCGAGGGCACGCCGGGAGACGAAGCCGCGCCGGATCTGCAGACGCCGACCCGGGCGCAGGAGCGGACGCAGGAAGCGGCGGCGGCCTTGGACGCATCGGCTACCGCCGGGGCCGAGCCGACGGCTGCGGCGCCGGAGGAGGACGCGCCGGCGGCACGGTCTTCGGGGCAGGCGGCGATGCCTGAAGAAACCGCAGCTGTCACGGCCGAACCGGAACCATCGTCTGGTGACGTGTCAGCCGTGGAGGTCGGCGAGGACGATACTGCGGATGCAGCGGGTCCGGAAGCGGATGCGGCGGAACCCGCGCAGGCTGTTGTTGCCCCCGCCCCACCGGCTCCCGCTGCCGAGCCGGCGGCGGTGGGCAGATCGGCCCGGGATACCGCCTGGCTGCTCGAGCAGAACCCGGATTACTTCACGTTACAGCTCGTCACCCTGTCCGCGCTCGATCGGGCCGAGGCATTTGTGGCTAAGCAACAGGACCCGGCCGAGTTCGTCATTTATCAGCTGCCGCGTGAGGGCCGGGTTCTGCACGTCGTGCTCTATGGGCTGTTCAGCTCCCGTGAAGCTGCGGAAGCGGCGGCGGACCACCTCCCGCCGGAGATCGGCCAGGTACAGCCCTGGATCCGTCCTGTCGCCCAGGTGCAGAGCGCGGCACGGCTCGCGTCGCGCCGCTGAACCCGGATTCTTTTTCCCGTTCTGTGACGACGGTCCCGGTCGTTCGCCCGGGTGTCCGTTAGCGTGCGTTGATGGCGAAAATCGGTCCGGGCTTCGCGAAGGACGCTGCGCCCGAAAAGCACAGGAGGTGTGCCATGAGAACGAATCTGATGCTGCTTGTGACGTGCGTGCTCGCTGTCGCCGGCTGCTCATCCAAACCGTCAGTCAGCGAGAATCAGTGTGCCGCCGGTGACTGGCAGACCATCGGTTATCGTGATGGGGTCAACGGGATGCGCAGCAGCCAGCTGCTCGCGCACCAGGATGCCTGCATGGAGCACGGCATCACCCCGGACCGGTCACAGTACATGCTGGGCTGGGATGAGGGTGTCCGCGAGTACTGCGAGCCGAACAACGGCTTCGACGTCGGCGAGCGCGGCTGGGGGCACAACAACGTCTGCCCCGAGGACATGCGCGCTGCCTTCCTCGCCGCATATCAGGAGGGCCGGACCCTCTACCAGGCCCGGGCCGACGTGGCTAACCTGGAGCGGGAAATCGATCAGAAAACGGCACGGCTGTCCGAGGTGAAGTCGCAGATCGTGACGACCACCGCGGCCCAGATCGACGGCTCTCTGACCCCCACGCAGCGCGTGGAGCTGGCCACCCGGGTTCAGCGTCTGTACGAGGAGAAACAGCAGCTCGAGAAGGAGTTGCCGGACCTCGAGGCGGAGCTTTCGATCCGGAACCGCGAGCTCGACCGCCTGGTGGACAACACGACGTCGCTGGCCCCTGCGGTCGGCAGCCGCTGAGCGTGCCCGTGCCGGCGGCGATGACGGCCCCGTCCTGGTGCCTGCTGGTGGCGGTGCTGGCGCTGGCGCCGATCGCGGTCGCCGAAACGCCGCAGGAGATCGTCGACGGTACCCAGCCGGACGCGCTGGTGCGAATCATCCAGGACATGGGCTACCGGGCCAGCCTCGAGGTGGACACCGAGGGCGATCCCCTGATCCGTTCGAGCGTGGGTGGTACTCCTTTCGCCCTGGTCTTCTACGGCTGCTCGGAGGCCCATGATGCCTGTCAGGTTCTACTGTTCAGGACGGGCTACGAGCTCGAACGCAAGGTGGGCATCGACGTGATCAATCGCTGGAACGCGACGCGCCTCTTCGGTCGTGCGTACCTGGACGAGGTGCGCGATCCCTGCCTGGAGCTGGCGCTGAATGTGAGCGGCGGAGTGACCCGCGCGCAGTTCGAATCCACCTTCGAATGGTGGGAAGCATCGGTCGGCGCGTTCGAGGACGAGATCGGCGTCTAACGACGAAGTCGGCGTCTAACGACGCCGGCAGCCCCGATCAGGGGAGCTGGGTACCGCCCATCAGGAAGCGGTCGATCTCCCGGGCGGCTTCGCGTCCCTCGTTGATGGCACGCACAACCAGCGACTGACCGCGCCGGCAGTCACCTGCCGCGAACACCTTGTCCATGCTGGTACGGTAGACGCCGTAGTCGGCTCGATAGTTCGAACGTTCATCGTACTCGATGCCGAGCGCATCTGAGATCAGGTGCTCGGGGCCGAGAAAACCCATTGCCAGGAAGACCAGGTCTGCCGGCCACTCGCGCTCGCTGCCGGGCACGTTCTCGAACCGGCCGTCCTTCATCTGCACATCCACGGTGCGTACTGCCTTGACGTTGCCCCTGCCGTCGTCCACGAACTCCGTGGACGAGATGGAGTAGGTGCGCGGATCCTGACCGAACTGCCGGGTGGCCTCCTCGTGGCCATAGTCCGTACGGAAGATGCGCGGCCATGTAGGCCAGGGGTTGTCGGCAGCACGGGCAGCCGGTGGTTTAGGGAACAGCTCGAAATTGACCAGGCTTCTGCAGCCGTGGCGCATGGACGTGCCGATGCAATCCGTTCCCGTGTCGCCTCCGCCGATCACGATGACGTGCTTGTCCTTCGCCGATATGTAGCAGCCGTTCTCGAGATTGCTGTCGAGCAGACTCTTCGTGTTCGCGGTCAGGAACTCCATGGCGAAGTGCACGCCGTTCAGCTCCCGACCGGGAATGGGAAGATCGCGCGGTACGGTGGCGCCGGTCGCCAGGAGGACGGCGTCGTTCTCGTCGTACAGCGGGCGGGCACTCTGCGTGCCGTTGCTGCCATCGCCAATGTGGGCATTGGTGACGAAAGTGACACCTTCCTCCCGCAGCAGATCGATGCGTCGATCCACGACGCCGGCCTTGTCCAGCTTCATGTTCGGAATGCCGTACATGAGCAGCCCGCCGATCCGGTCGGCTCGTTCGTACACGGTTACCATGTGGCCGGCTTTGTTGAGCTGGTCGGCGGCGGAGAGGCCTGCGGGGCCGGAGCCGACGATGGCGACCCTCTTGCCGGTCCGCTTGGCCGGCGGGCTGGGCTGCACCCAGCCTTCCTCGAAGCCGCGATCGATGATGGCCATCTCGATATTCTTGATGGTCACCGCGGGGTCCGTGATGCCGAGCACGCATGCGCCTTCACACGGCGCAGGGCACACTCTGCCGGTGAACTCCGGGAAGTTGTTCGTCTTGTGCAATCGGTCCAGCGCATCCCTCCACTGACCGCGGTAGACCAGGTCGTTCCACTCCGGAATCAGATTGTGAATCGGGCAGCCTTCGGTCGACTGGCAGAACGGCACGCCGCAGTCCATGCAGCGGGCGCCCTGGGTCTGCAGCCGGTCGACGTCGTGCGCCGTGTAGATCTCGCGGAAATCGAGCAGACGTGCTTCCGCATCCCGATAAGGCTCGGGCCTGCGCTCGAACTCCATGAATCCCGTAACTTTTCCCATGCTTCAGCCCGCGGCGAGGTGCCGCTCTTCCAGTACCCGTTTGTAGTCGGTCGGCATGACCTTGACGAAATCGCCGAGCGACTGCTCCCAGTTCTCCAGCAGGGCGCGTGCTACCGGCGACCCGGTGTAGTGATGGTGTTTTTCGATCAGGCTCTTGAGCTCCGCGATGTCGCCGGGTGCGCCGATTGCTTCGAGTTCGACCATCTCCATGTTGCACTGCCGTGCGAACTTTCTCGATGGATCCCAGATGTAGGCGATTCCGCCGCTCATGCCGGCAGCAAAGTTGCGCCCGGTGGGTCCGAGGATGACGACCCGCCCGCCTGTCATGTACTCGCAGCCGTGGTCGCCGACGCCCTCGACGACGGCGGAGGCGCCGCTGTTGCGCACGCAGAAGCGCTCCGCGGCCATGCCTCGGAAGTAGCACTCGCCGCTCGTGGCGCCGTACAGGACCACGTTGCCGATGAGAATGTTCTCCTCGGCCTTGAACGGACTCTCGGCAGGCGGATAGATGACGATTCGACCGCCGGACAGTCCCTTGCCCACGTAGTCGTTGGCATCTCCTTCCACCTCCAGGGTGACGCCCTTCGCCAGCCAGGCCCCGAAGCTCTGGCCGGCACTGCCATGGAATTTGAAGTGCAGCGACTCGTCCGGCAGCATGTCCGGGCCGACCTCGCGGATGATGAGGTTGGACAGCATCGCGCCCACGACGCGGTTGGTGTTGACGATGGTGAGCTCGTCGTAGAGCTTCTCTCCGCTCCGGATCGCCGGGAGCGCGAGCTCGATGAGCTCGTTGTCGACAGCGTGCTCCAGTCCGTGGTCCTGTTTGTGGATCGCATAGGAGCCCAGGAACTCCGGCGGCTTGGTGGCCGGGGTGAGCAGGGCGGTCAGATCCAGCCCTTTCGCCTTCCAGTGGTCGATCGCCGCGTCCACGTGCAGCGCATCCACCCGCCCGACCATCTCGTTGACCGTGCGGAAACCGAGCTCGGCCATGATCATCCTGAGCTCTTTCGCAACCATGAAGAGGTAGTTGACCACGTGCTCGGGCTTGCCGGCGAACTTGGCCCTGAGCTGGGGGTCCTGGGTGGCGATGCCCACCGGGCAGGTGTTCAGGTGGCACTTGCGCATCATGATGCAGCCGAGCGCGATGAGCGGCGCGGTGGCGAAGCCGAACTCCTCGGCGCCGAGCAGTGCCGCGATGGCGACGTCCCGCCCCGTCTTGAGCTGACCGTCGGTCTGCAGCACGACCCGCGATCTCAGGTTGTTCAGCACCAGCGTCTGGTGGGTCTCGGAGATACCGAGCTCCCAGGGAACGCCCGCGTGCTTGATGGAAGTCAGCGGTGACGCGCCCGTACCGCCGGTGTCGCCGGCAATCACCAGGTGATCGGCCCTCGCCTTGGTCACCCCCGCGGCGACCGTGCCGACGCCGATCTCCGCGCCGAGCTTGACGCTGATGCGCGCCGAGGGGTTGGCGTTCTTCAGGTCGTGGATGAGCTGCGCCATGTCCTCGATGGAGTAGATGTCGTGGTGGGGCGGCGGGCTGATCAGCCCCACGCCGGGGGTGGAGTGACGGATGGTGGCGATCACGTCGTCCACCTTGTGACCCGGCAGCTCGCCGCCTTCACCCGGCTTGGCGCCCTGGACGATCTTGATCTGCAGCTCGTCCGCGTTGGTCAGATAGTTGATGGTGACCCCGAATCGGCCGCTGGCGACCTGCTTGATAGCGCTGCGCTTGGAGTCACCGTTCGCCAGAGGAATGAATCGCTGAGGGTCCTCTCCTCCCTCGCCCGTGTTCGACTTGCCGCCGAGACGGTTCATGGCGATGGCCAGCGATTCGTGCGCCTCGGCGCTGATCGAGCCGAAGCTCATGGCGCCGGTGGCGAAGCGTTTGACGATCTCCTGCTCCGGCTCGACTTCCTCCAGTGGCACCGGTTCGCCGTTCGCGCCCGGCTTGAAGGTGAGCAGGCCACGCAGCATGGCGTGCCTGGTGCTCTCCTCGTTCACGTGACGGGCAAACAGCCAGTAGGCATCCTCGCTGCTGGTGCGGGCGGCCACCTGCAGGTTGGCGATCGCTTCCGGGTCCCACATGTGAGTGTCGCCCTGTCGGCGCCAGTGGAAGTCGCCGGGATTCGGGAGCACGGCGACGTTCTCGGCGCGGCTCGGATAGCCGAGCTGGTGCCTGCGTTCCATCTCCTCGGCGAGGACCTCGAGGCCCACGCCCTGCACACGTGACGCGGTGCCCACGAAGGCACGCTGAATGACGTCGTCGGCGAGGCCCACGGCCTCGAAGATCTGCGCGCCTTTGTAGGATTGCAGCGTCGAGATGCCCATCTTGGCCATCACCTTGAGAATGCCCTTCGCGGTGCCCTTGCGGTATGCCGCCACCACATCGTCGTCCGACTGGATGTGGGACACCCCGTCCAGATACCCCTTGCGCCGGGAGTGCCAGAGCGACTCGAAAGCGAGATAGGGGTTGATGGCGTCCGCACCATAGCCGATCAGCAGGCAGTGGTGATGGACCTCCCGCGCCTCTCCGGACTCTAGTATCAGACCGATCTGGTTTCGGGATGCTTCCCTGATCAGGTGGTGGTGCATCGTACCGACGGCCAGCAGGGAGCTGATCGGAACGCGATCCACGCTCACGGACCGGTCCGAGAGCACGATCAGGCTGAAACCCTCGGCGATGGCGCTGGAGGCTTCCGCGCAGATGCGGTCCAGAGCGGCGACCAGCCCGCTCCGGCCCGAGCGGGAGGGAAAGGTGATATCGATTACCTTGCTCTTCCAGCCGCGGTGATCCATCCGCTTGAGTGCCGCCAGCTGCTCGTTGGAAAGAATCGGATGGGGAATGCGCAGGCGGTGACAGTGCGCCTCCGTGGTCTCCAGCAGGTTCTGCTCCGGCCCGATGTAGCAGTTCAGCGCCATGATCACTTCCTCGCGGATCGAGTCGATGGCGGGGTTGGTCACCTGCGCGAAGCGCTGCTTGAAGTAGTCGTAGAGCATGCGCGGCTTTTCCGACATGACGGCAAGCGCCGCGTCGTTGCCCATGGACCCCAGTGGGTCCCGCAGCTCGGTGACGAGTGGCTGCAGCATGATCTGCATCGTCTCGACCGTGTAGCCGAACGCCTGCATGCGAGGAGTCAGCGTTTCCGGATAGAAACCGTGCGCTTCTTCGTCATCCACCGGCAGCTCGTCGAGATCGATGCGCTGCGCGTCGAGCCACTGCTTGTAGGGCCGGGCAGCCGCCCACTCGGATTTGATCTCCTCGTCCGGAATCATCCGGCCCTGCTGGAAGTCGATGAGGAATATCCGGCCGGGCTGGAGCCGGCCCTTCTCGATGACATCGGCCGGATCCACCTGCACCACGCCGACCTCGGAGGCCATGATGCACTTGTCATCCTTGGTGATGTAGTAACGGGATGGCCGCAGGCCGTTGCGGTCGAGCACGGCACCGATGTACGTGCCGTCGGTGAACGCGATCGAGGCGGGCCCGTCCCAGGGCTCCATCAGGCAGGAGTGGTACTCGTAGAAGGCGCGCTTGGCCTCGTCCATGTAAGGGTGCTGCTGCCATGCCTCCGGGATCATCATCAGCACGGCTTCCTGGAGCTTTCGGCCGCTCATCAGCAGGAACTCGAGCACGTTGTCGAAGGTGCCGGAGTCGGAGCAGTCGGGCTCGACGATGGGAAAGAGCTTCTTCAGGTTGTCGCCGAACAGGTCCGACGACAGCTTGCCCTGTCGGGCGTTCATGGAGTTCACGTTGCCGAGCAGCGTGTTGATCTCGCCGTTATGGCTCATGAACCGGTTCGGCTGCGCACGATCCCAGGATGGGAAGGTGTTGGTCGAGAAGCGGGAGTGGACCATGGCCAGGTGCGACTCGAAGTCCGCGTCCATGAGGTCCGGGTAGAAAAGGGGCACCTGGTCGGGCGTCAGCATGCCCTTGTAGATCAGTACCTTCGAGGACAGGCTGCAGATGTAGAAGGACTTGCGCTCGGCGAGTTCCCGGTCTCCGCGCAGCCGGTGGGTGGCGTGCTTGCGGATCAGGTACAGCTTGCGTTCGAAGTCGTCGCCGGCGACGTCCACCGCGCCGATGTAGAGCTGGGCGAACGCGGGCATGGCGGCGCGCGCTGCATTGCCGATGCCGGCACCGTCGGGATGCACGGGCAGGTCGCGCCAGCCGAGCAGCTTCTGGCCCGATGCCTCGATCTCCGTCTCGATCACCGAGCGGCAGTGGGCCCGGGCCTCCTCGTTGGCGGGCAGGAACACGTTTCCGACCCCGAACTCGCCAACCCCGGGGAGGTCGATCTCGAGGTCCCGCTTCGCCGCCTTGGCGAGAAAGCCGTAAGGCAGTCCGACGAGGATGCCGGCGCCGTCACCGGTGTTTTTCTCGTAACCGACGCCGCCGCGGTGCTCCATGCAGATGTTCATGGTCAGCGCGTCTTCGATGATCTGCCGGCTGGGGCGTCCCTTGATGTCGCAGATGAAGCCGACGCCGCAGCTGTCCTTCTCGTTTGCCGGGTCGTACAGCCCCTGACGCTCCGGCAGCGCCGTGATCGGGGTGGTCGTCCGCGGGGACTCGGGCACACCGTGGGTGTCAGATTCTCGGCGCTGTTCGCTCATCTCTCATTCCAAATGTCGTCAGGCGCGCCCCGCGCCCGATTAAGGGACCCTTGCAGCCGGCACGGAGATAGCCGTCTGCTCGCGAAAAACGAGCTTCGGATGGTGTTGGGTTGTGTCCGTCGGGCGGTTCTAACTGGCTGTTTATCTTGCGGTTTTTGTGCCACTCGCCGACGGACGGGCGATGCTATTTTCGCGCGAGGGACGGAACATCTCAAAAAAGGGCGCGCGAATCAAGCACGCGCGCGCAGAAGGCGCGCGCGCGTGCGGGCGAAAGGTGTGCGCGGGTCAGTCCCCTCAGGGGGAGATGCGGTACCAGTACTCGTAGGCCGGCGCGAAACCGAACTTGGCGTACAGGGCCCGGGCGGCGTCGTTGCTGGCGATCATCTGCAGGTAGGCGGTAACGGCTCCCCGGCCTCGCGCCCACGAGAGCAGCTCGGCGACCAGGGTTTCCGCCAGGCCCCGGCTGCGGTGGTCGGGATGGGTGAACACGTCGAAAAGCCCGACCAGATGCTGCTCCACCACCGCCAGCGCGCAGGCGACGGGGCGCCCGTCCTCCTCGATCACCGCGAAGGCGCACTCGTTCTGAATGCCCTTGAGGATCGCACCGTGCAGCACCCGGGCGTTATCGGGCATGCCGGTCAGCGCGGCGTAGGCGTCGAGCCACTGCTCACGGCCGAGCCGCCGGATCCGTTCCTCTTCCGGCAACGGCTGCCCGGTCAGGACCGTGGCGAGCACCTCGGTCGGGTCCGCCCGCACGTAGCCACGGTCCGCCAGATAGGCATCGAGTGTGGTGCAGTCGGTAATGGAGGTCAGCCGGAAGATGGTGGCCAGCCGCTCCCGGGCGTAGAGATTCTCGCAGTGGCGTACCTTCTGCTCCATGGGTTCGAGCACCGGGTACAGGGGGACGATGGAGTTGGCGCGCTTGGTGAACCCGTGCGAGAAGCGCAGCAGCCAGCCGTCCAGGAGGGTCTGTCGAACCGCGGGCCAGGCGTTCAGCGAGGCCTCCTCGATGCGTCGGATGCTGGTATGGTTCTCGGCCATGAGCGCGGAAGATAGCAGGGGCCGGGTGGGGTGAGTAGCGGATTCACGCACGCGGGCGCGCCGCGGCGCATGGGCGGCAGACGCCATGGCCGAGCGTGACCGGTTTCCGGTGGTCGTCCACGTGCTCGTCACCGACCACGACCGGCGCATTGCCCTGCTGCGCAGGGCCCGGACCGGGTTCATGGACGGCTTCTACGTGCTGCCCGGCGGGCACCAGAACCACGGGGAATCCGTCCGAGCGGCCGCTGCCCGGGAGTGCCAGGAAGAGCTCGGCATCGTTCCGGGCGAGCTCCACCCGGCCTGCGTGTTGCCCTACATCTCCGGGCGCCACCAGGGCGTCAATTTCGTGTTTTCCTGCGCGGACTACGACGGCGAGCCGAGGGTGAACGAGCCGGAGCTCTTCGACGAGCTGGTCTGGGCGACACCGGGGGCGCTGCCCGGGACGGCCGCAGAATGGATCCCCGTGGCGC
>JASFLG010000018.1:0-18846 GCA_050118205.1 Pseudomonadales bacterium | reverse complement strand
CATCATCGGTCATCCCCTGGACGACTCGCGCTTTCCCGGCGACCGGGAGACCCCGGAGTTCGCCGACTTCATGGACCAGCGCGGGGAAACCGCCAACGGCATCACGGTCGAGCTGGTGGCGCTCGACCGGTTCGCTTCCACTCAACGTTTCCCGTACCCGGAAACCGGTGGCACCGCGGCCGACTGGAACGCGGTGGCGGAGCGCAACCAGCGAGTGGAGTACGAGTTTCTGCCGGCGAAAGGCAGCTGACGCGAACCGACGTCGGTGCCGATGGCCCGGCAGGTGCGGGGGCGCCAGCACCTGCCGCACGGGCAATCTCTACGGAAAGGCTTTCTTCGGCAACGTGTTGCGAAGCGCCTTCAGCGTCAGCACCGTACCGCGCCGCTCGAGCTCCGCCTGCACCTTTCTGAGCACCTCGGTTCTGTCGTGGGGTGGCGGGAAACGCCGGCGGATGCTCGCGTAGATGGTTTTCCGGTCGTCTGTGCTGCGCTTGCGTCCGCCTTTGGACCCGCTCGCAGGCTGAGCCTGCTGAAGCCGCGCATCCCGCTCCCAACGCTGGATGATGAAGGTCTGCTTCTTCTCCGCAAGGCGCAGCGCCGCCCAGACCGCGCTTCTGGCGTCGTTCCCGGCGAGGCTCCTGCGCACCCAGTCGACATAGAACAGCATGTGGGCGCCGAGGGAGACCTCCGAATCAGGTTCGTCCTCCATGTGCGCGTGGTAGTCGGCCGGATCGACGCCATGGTCCCGCAGCAGCTTGACCGCCAGATCCTGAAACCCCTGCAGATCGTCGCTGTCTGCGAGCGCGGTGAGGGTCTCGACTCGCTCTGCGTCGCTCTCCGGAGCGGTGGACGCGGCGACGGGGGACTCGTGCATCTTGGGATGGGTCATCGGATGCTCGTCGATCCCCCGTGAGATCCGCTTGAGACAATGGAGGCTGAGGTCGCCTCCCAACAGTTCCCGGAAACGCCCACAGCATGAGGCTCTTTCCTCGATCGATGGTCTGCTACCCGGGATCCTACCCACTGAATCAATTGCGAGGAGAGAACCAGCCGAAGTATACCCACTCCCGGCTCGAAGTGATGACTGACGAGGAACTCGAGCAGGAATTCACCGCACTGTCTAACCACCTCACGCCGGAAGAACCAGGTCCGTGTCAACATCTGGGTGATGCTGCTAAGGCCGATGAGGTTCGCGCGGGCCCGGAGGGCCGGCGCCCATGAACGACGACTACTCTCAAAGCGCGACCCATCACATCATCGAGGATGCGTTCAAGATCCACCAGGTCGGCCTGGGGCACCTGAACGGCATCCTCCGGTCATATCACCAGGTCCGGGGGTTCCTGGACGTGACTCGGGACGCCGAGAAACGGCTTTCTCCTACACATCAGGATTGCCAGCCACGGCGCAATGAGAGCAAGAGGCTCCAGCCAATCCAGAAACTGTGCTATCACGCGATTCGAACTCGATCACAAGCACATTGCCGTGCCCGGAGTACCTGGACCGTGTAGTGGACGGCTCGTTGTGAAGGCAGCGCTCCGCACCGTCTGTCTAGTTCCCCTGCCCTTCGTATTCAACTGAGCAGTGACTAACTCTTCGTCATCCCAGCGCGTGACACCGGAAAACAAGAGGAGTTCTGTCCATCTGGTGACCGATGGCGTCAGCACCGACACTTCCGTCGTCGACAACACTCTTAGGGTCTGCTGCCGGGTGCAAAATTCCACTTCGCATCCGCCGTAGACTTGCTTAACTAACGCGAGGCAATCAGGGCGGGGCACCACGTTGACAAGAGCTGAAGTTCGTCAGCCCATTCTCTCTAAGGTACGCAAGCGCTCGCTCAACATCGCAATCGCTAGCTATAAGCGCTCGCTTGCAGTCCATCATCCGCGCACCACTCACCTCTCTAAGCCTGATGATCAGCGCTTTGGTGAGTCTTGGATTTCGTCTCATTTCACTTAAAGGAGGCATCATGCAAAGAGGTCGATCTGCGTTACTCCTCGTCTGCGGTGCATTTGCCGGTATGGCAACCGCGTCTGATTTCGATATCAACGCATATTCCAAATCTTACGATCAATACTCAGCAACACCAACACTCGTTGATGCAGTAGCGTACCGAGCGATCCTTGTGTTAGCGGGCCGCGAATCGAAGAATTCTATGCTGGAATCGAAAGTCCCGATGACGGAATCGGACATCCAGGCCTTGAGAGAACACGTGAAGACTAAGGAACGCGCGCTTGTAGATTCCAACCCCGCGTTGTGCGCCGGAGTTCCCGAGAATCCGACTGAGAACGATGTGGTTGCCTTCGGAAAGCGGGCAAACGCGCTCATTCACCAAGAGGACGTGGAGGACGCAGCCTCCTACAGGCTTTTGCTTTCAGAGTTGAGCCCTACCGCCGCACAGTCAATCAGAGATTTTGTGAACGGTAGTGTTGTACCAGCGTTCAAGACTCGTCGGATCGACTTCGAACGTCTGCTTCAAGATTATCCGTCTGCCTTTGTCGTGACAACACAGATGATCTGTCAGTCGAAGCCGTCTTCAACAGGAGAGCCGCGATGAAAACAATCCAATACTTCTTGACCGTTCTCGTCCTGTACCTATCGGCTCCAGGAGCCAACGCATTCACGGCGCTTTGCGCACCAGGCTCACCGCCCAGCGGGCAGCCGGGTCCGTCAAGCAATCTACTGCACATTAGTGCATGGACAACAACAGAGGCGACACTCTACACAAAGGCGAGCCACGATACGATATGGTTCGTCGGTGGGTTTCCGGTGGCCGATTGGGAGTCGGGTGACTTTGATCCCTCGGGTTCAACCGGCTATGTCAGCTGGATACTCACTCAACCGTATGACCCTGAGTTCATGACGAATTTGGGAGAAACCTGGATGCGTTTCTACACGTACGGGGGCGGCGTAATCCCTCCAGGCTGGCTCAACTTCAACGACACTTGTGAAGGCTCAGGGGTGGTCTTTTGAACAGAAGTCGTGCATGCAAAGCCCCGATTTGCGCGGCCCCGGATCCATCGACCCACGGCGCGACTCCGACCCCTTGATTGAGCCGGAACATCCAGAATCCACAGCGAAGCCGGGTGCGCGACCTCGTGCTGCTCGTTCGCGTAGTCCACCTCCCGGAGATCGAGCTGGGATGCATGGTGGCTGCCTCGTTGGCGCTTCGCGCTGCTGACCATGCCATCCGCTGGCTGGGCGAGGTCGACTATGCCGGCCGTGGGCAATGTCTCACACCTCCGAGAGAACGACTGAGGCACTCCAATCCTGCCCCACACGCCACCTGACGGGCAAAAAGTGCGGACTGGGCCCTATCTGAGGCCCTTTTTCGTTTGCGTTACAGTCTGGTCTGGTCACGCTCGTTAAATGTATTACTCGCTTCCGTCGCGCCCCCGGCCGGGAGCACCTTCCATCGCTTCGATGCTACGGAGAAAAAGAAGAATGTCGCCCGACCAAGAGCTTGAGCAGCTGCTGAAAGTGCTCATCGACCGTTTTGGCGCCAACAGATCCCTGGGCGAGGTCTACGCAACCACCTACGCCTTCCGGGTCGCCCGCGAAGGGCGAAAGGTCAGCATGAGTGAGGTAGCCGAATACACCGGCATTTCGACGAAAAATCTCTCTCGCTGGGCTCGAGAAGCTGTCCAGCAGCGCCTCCTGAAGGTCCGCGAGCGCCCGGACGATCGCCGCGTCAAAGACTTTGCCACCGTCGACTTCGCCCGCGCCTGTCGGCACCTACCAGCGGTTGCGGCTGTTTTCGGTGTGGAGATGGAGCCTTCGAGGATGGATCGGTTGCCGGGGAAGCCACGGTAGTTCGCGGCCCGCGCTGCCGTCTGACGGACAGAAAAGCGCGGAAGGAGACCCCGCCTTGGCGGGGTGTTATTTTGTCGGCGGGTGTTACGATCGCCCACATGTTCGACGCGTTGATTCTGGACAGCGTTAGCGAATGGGCAAGGTCCCACCCTCGGATGCGACGTGTCTGGTTCTTCGGCAGCCGAGTCAAAGGTACCCACCACCCAGGCAGCGATATAGACGTCGCCATTGAGATCGACCGCATCTCCGACGGCGACCCTGAGAGGGACGCGTTCTGGATCGATACCGTACCCATCTGGCGGAAGGAACTTGGCTCTCGCCTTCCTTGGAAAGTCCAAATCGAAATGTACGCCGACCGAATCGTCGAATACGTCGAGAGCGGGAGCCTATTGGTCTACGAGCGACAATCGTAGCGCGATGGTGCACTTTTGGCGGAAGCGGTGGCCGCCCTTCTTCAGTTCCACCTCGGTTCGTTTATCAACTGAGCGAGCTGTCCCCTGGCGGCCTTTGCCTGCCCTGGCCAGCGCCCCGTGAGCAAATGACAAACGAAGGAGAACAGAACACTGATCGGAATAGAGATGAGAGCCACAGCGTTTGCGGTCCACGCAAAGGGAGCGTAGGAAAGGTCCGAAATCGTAAATCCGACTACAGCGACAAGAATGGCGATTTGAGCTATTCCGCTCAACCAATTCCAGGCGGAGCGTATCGACCCACAGAAATCGGAGAACCGATTCTTTAGCAACTCGCCGCTATATCTCGTTGCCGCGAATTTGATTAGCTCAGCTTCATGCTCGGGTTTCTCGAGTTCATTCATAGGAATGCCGAGCGCTACGGACAGAGCCCATCGTCGATCTCAATCCGACACATGGTGCCAGCGCCGGTCGCTCCCCATTGCCGCGTGGTCATCTCACCACCTCTGAGAAGACCGGAACTATGTCCCCGCCCGTCTTCAGCCGATCGAGGTAATCCGCCCATGTCTGCATCATCTGCCGACGCTCCTCGAGTCGTTCTGCGCGGTTGTACGCTGCTCGCACCCTGTCTCTGGGCTTGTGCGCGAGCTGCAGTTCAATCAGGTCAGGATGCCACCCGAGCTCGTTTAGAAGCGTGCTGGCGACAGTCCGGAATCCGTGGCCGGTCATGTCGTCCTTGCCATAGCCCATCCGTCGCAGCGCCGCGTTGAGCGTGTTTTCCGAGATTTCGCGCTCCCGGGAGCGAAGACCGGGGAACAACAGCCTGCCGTTACCCGTGTGTGTCTTGAGTTCGCGGAGGAGGGCGACTGCCTGCCGCGGGAGCGGGACGATGTGCCGCTCATCCATCTTCATTCGGCTGGCCGGGATCCGCCATTCGGCGGCCGCGAGGTCTATTTCAGACCACTCGGCACCGCGGAGCTCGCCTGGTCGGACGAACACAAGCGGGGCGAGTTTGAGTGCGTAAATCACCGACGGCTGGCCCTGATAGTTTTCAATGGCTCGCAGTAGCGCGCCTACGCTTTTCGGGTCGATGACTGCGGCGAAGTTTCGGGTCCTGACGCTGGCGATCGCGCCTCGGAGATCGGCCGCGGGGTCTCGTTCGGCTCTACCGGTCGCCACGGCGTAGCGGAACACCCGGGACAGCAAGGACCGCACCCGATGCGCGGTCTCGATCGTGCCTTTCGACTCGATGCGCTTCAGCACCTTGAGCAACTCGGGGGCGGTGATTTTGGAGATCGACCAGCGACCCACATACGGATTGACGTACTTCGTGAGCCGAGCCCGGTACTGGTCGCGCGTGCCCTCTTCGAGGTGCCCGTTCTGCCGGAGCCATTCCTCCGCCACGGCCGCGAAGCTATCGGCATTTGCGGCCCTCTCGGCTTGGCGCTTGGCGCTTGGGTCAATGCCGTCCTCGAGCTGCGTACGAGCGTCGTCCCGTTTCTTGCGTGCTTTGGCGAGGGAGGTTGCCGGGTAGGTACCCAGGGAGATCATTTTCTCCCTACCCGCAAAGTAGTAGCGGAACCGCCAGAGCTTCGAGCCGTTCGGCTCGACCCAGAGCACCAGGCCGCCGCCATCAGAGACCTTGGTGCGCTTCTCCTGCGGCTTGATGGCCTGAATCGCTTTGTCCGTCAACATGGGTAGCACCTCTTGGTACCCATGGGTAACCCTTGCAGCTACCCGGGTAGGAGGCATGCTATCATCGGACGTTAGCGGAAAGTAGAGACCGGAGAAACCCAGTAAATACGTGGGTTTCAGGGGGATCGGAGAGCGGCGTCGGACGTTAACGGAAGGTCTAATGGAGGCTGAGGTCGGAATCGAACCGGCGTACGCGGAGTTGCAGTCCGCTGCATGACCACTCTGCCACTCAGCCCGCGATCACGGCCTGTTTGACCGGAAGGCGGCGCATTTTAGCCAGGCTGAGGAGAAATCGCGAGCGTGACCGCCCATCGGAGGCCCCGGCTGAGCGCGACTTCTCACTTTTGAGCGACGCTGGCCTCTCACCTGACCCTTCGCCGCGGTGTAGTATCGATCGATGCCGGTTGGCGGCAACGCCCCGGCAATCGAATCAGGTCACACACGGAGGACTGGTCAGTCGTGAGCCGGGATGACATCGCGCCGCCACAGCGCTGGCACACGCTGCTCGAGGGTCGGGTCGGTGCCGAAGCGGCCGCGCTGATGCTGCAGCTGCCCATGCTGCGGATGATGGCGCCGCGCGGAAGCGGGCCGGTGATGGTGCTGCCCGGGTTCATGGCGGACGACGCGTCCACCTGGCTGCTGAGGCGCTTTCTGACCTCAATCGGCTATTCGGTTCGTCCATGGGATCTCGGACAGAACCGAGGTCCCATGATGGCCTATCTGCCGGTGCTGATCGACGAGCTGGACGCCTGGCGGCAGTCGTGCGGCGCGCGGCCGAGCCTGGTCGGATGGAGCCGGGGCGGCACCCTGTCGCGCGAGATCGCGCGCGAGCGGCCGGACCTGATACGCAGCGTCGTGACCCTGGGCAGCCCGGTGCGGGGCGGGGTGGGGGGCACCAGCATCGGGCGCCTGGTGACCCGGCAGACCGGGCTGACCCCTGCGCAGATCAACGCGATCCTGAGGGAGCGGCAACGGCGACCCATCACCACACCCATCACGGCGCTCTATTCGAAAACGGACGGGGTGGTTTCCTGGCAGGCCTGTATCGACGACGTGAATCCGAACGTCACGCACCGGGAGGTGCCGGGTTCTCATGTGGGGTTGGGGGTGAATGCAGCCGTCTACCGGCTCGTCGCGCGCGCGCTCGCGACCTACCACGCGGCCTGATCAGCTCTCGTCCGGCTTGGTGCTGCTCGAGCCCGGTCGTTTGGTGTCGTTGAAGGTCCGCTCCATGGCCTGGCGCATGAAGTTGAACGGGTTCAGATCGTTCATCTCCCGCATCCGTCGGCGCAGCTGATCCTGGTGCTCCAGGAAGGTGAGGATGCTCTGCTCGATGTAACGGGACACCACGCTGCCCACATTGTCACCATAGAAACGGATCACCTGCTCGATGACGCGATTGGTGAGCACCGGCTCGTGGCCCTCCGCCTCCTGCTCGGAGAGGATCTGCAACAGTACCTGGCGCGTGATGTCCGTGCCGTCCTTGCTGTCGGTCACGTGGATGCTGTCGCCGCGGAGGATGAACTTGCGGACGTCATCCACCGTGACGTACCGGCTCTCCTCCAGGTCGTACAGGCGCCGGTTCGGATACTTCTTGAACTCTCTCATCCGGTGCTCCCGGCGCCGACGGTGCCGTGCCGCCCGCTGCTCATCGATGGTTGTGTGGCTTCCGGGTCCGGGTAGAGCAGGGAAAAGCAGCCGCGCCGACGGAACTGTCGCCAGCTGTCTTCGGTCTGGCTCAACCGGTCGGCAATCACGCGCAGCACCAGCGGATTGAACGCCATACCGGAGTGGCTGCCTACCACCTCCACGTTCTCCGTCTGATTGCCCTCGTATTCCAGGCACGTCCGCCAGTGCACGACGCCATCGGTCTTGGAATAGATCGCCGTGCTCGGTACCGGTGGCGCCTTGGCGGGCACGTCCGTCATCTGGTTGCGCATCTGCTCCCGATCCATGCCGGAGACGTTCTGGAAGAGCCGGCTGACCACAGGGTTGACGGTATCCGGGCTCGTGGAGGCGAACGGGCTCCCCAGCGTGATCACGCAGCGCACCCGGTCCGGGCGGTCATGGGCGAGGATGCGGGCGTAGACGCCGCCGAGGCTCTGTCCGACCAGCGAGATCTTGCCGGGATTGGCGTCGACCACCGCGTTGAACCGCTCCCGGAGACGGTCCTGCAGCTCGAAGCTGCCGGTGTTCTGACCCAGTTCCCAGGGCAGAGCGTTGTAGCCCAGGCGCGTGAGCAACCGGCGCAGCACCAGCGTCGACTGGTCGCCCGCCGTGAAGCCCGGCAGCACCATGACGGTGTGGCCATCACCGCGCGGCACGGTGGCGAGCAGCGGCCAGAGATAGGTCAGGGATGACATCTCCAGCCACACCCGCGGCAGTTCGGCTGCGGAGTCCCAGAACGACGGGCCCACGGTCGTTCCGCGCTCGGGTACATCCAGTGGCTCGTACACACGCAACTCCCTGACAGACCGCCGGAGTGTTACCAAGAAGTTTCAGCGGGTCAACCGCGGATTTGTGCGACGCAAAATCCGATTGGAGCGGCCGACGGCGCTCGGACCCGGCCGCTAACCACCTGAGCTGACAAGCATTCTCAAAGTATTTTCGCCGGAATCATTGATCTGTCATCGCAGATCCCTACAATGCGCCACCGTCGGGGTATCGCACTGCACCAAGGAAGCACAAGGTGGTGGGCGAATTGCACCAGATCGGCGCCCGCCAGGCGCTGCGGGACCCGGACAGCAGCTTGTTTCCCTGAGAAATCAAACAGTTGACCGATCCTGGCAGGGTGGCATCCACTTTGCATCCTTCTGATTCATGGGAAGGATCGCGTGCGAAGGGAAGCAACGACGCTCGGTTGGCACCCCACCCGCCGAGCGGATCCAGAGTCAAGACAAGTTCAACCGGATCACGGAAAGTGAAGGAGATCTCCACCGTGCAAAAGCTCGGCGCATTGGATGCCAGTTTTCTCTACAACGAGACCGCAAGCAGCCCCCAGCACATCGCCTCGATTCAGATCCTCGAGCTGCCGGAAGGCAAGGGCGAGGCCGAATTCGTTGCCGATCTCAAGTCCCTCCTGATGGAGCGGATCCACCTGGTTCCTTACTTCACCAACAAGCTGCAGTTCGTCCCCTTCAATCTGGACCACCCGGTCTGGGTCAAGGACCGTCAGTTCCACATCGACCATCATGTGCACACCCGTGCCGTACCGGCACCCGGCGACCGCGCGGCCCTGGAGGCCGCCATCGCCGAGCTGCACGAGACGCGCCTCGACCGCAGCCGGCCGCTGTGGGATCTGTGGGTGCTCACCGGGCTCGAGGGCGGGCGCGTTGCCTACTACAACCGCGCCCACCACGCCTGCCTCGACGGCATGGCGGGACAGGCCATGATCGAGACGATCATGGACGTCACCGCAGAGCCTCGCGAGGTGGCGCCGGCGCCGGAAGGCTTCTTCGAGAGTAACGACAGCCGTCCGCTCGCCGCGCTCATCTCGGGCGCGCTGGAGAACTTTGCCCGCTACCAGTCGAGGCAGCCGCTCGCCGCCTTCACCGCCATGGAGACCAGCGCCCGGCTGTTCCGTCGGGCGCTGGATCCGAGCAAGGGTCTCGGGGCGATCGCCGAGCGGGCACCCCGGACCCGGTTCAACCGGGCCGTCGGATCACGTCGGGTGTATGCCACGGGTGAGCTGCCGCTCGACTCCGTAAAGGCCGTTGCCGGGTTTACCCGCACCAAGATCAATGACGTGTTTCTGGCGGTGTGCGCCGGCGGGCTGCGCCGGTACTTCGAGCGGACCGGCGAGCTGCCGCGCTCGTCGCTGATCGCCGGCTGCCCCGTCTCGTTGCGCCAGCCCGGCGATGAGAACCCCAACAATCAGGTCACCATGATGATGGTCAGCCTGGCCACGAACGAGCCGGACGCCGGTGAGCGCCTGCAGGACATCGCCCGATCGGCGCGTACGGCCAAGGAAGTGACACAGGATCTGGCGCCGAGCTACGACTCGGACGTCGCGCTGCCCGGGCTGCCGGGGGCCATGACGGCGGGCATGCAGCTGGCAGACCTGACCCGGGCCGCCGATGTCGCCGGGCTGGCACCACCGTGCAACGTGGTGATCTCCAATGTGCCCGGGCCTCAGGTCCCGCTTTACTCCTGCGGTGCGCGCGTGCTCACACACTATCCGGTGTCCATCCCAGCGCACACCCAGGCCGTGAACATCACCGTGCAGAGTTACAATGGAGCTCTGTATTTCGGGGTGACCGGCTGCGCCCGGGCACTGCAGGATCCGGCCGCGCTGCGGGACGACCTGCTCGACGCGTTCGAGGAACTCAGGCACCGATACGATCTCCCGACCGTCTCTGGCGCACTGCAACAACGAGCAGCCGCCGAACAGGCCGTTCGTGCCTCGAAAGAAGAGAGCGGTAGCGAGCAGAATCGTCCCGAAGCGGCATAATACCGTTATAAATCCATGGGTTAAGAAACTCCAAAAAATAGTTGCACTGCACAATGGTGTGGTGCACAATTCGTTGTGCATCGCAACAAATTGCGACGTTTCCCCTAACTAGAGTAGCCCTCCCGGTGGAGGGTCCAATGGAGATTCGAAATGAGCGTACTGGAAAACGGTATGGAAAACGTGGCGAAGCTCGGCCGCCAGCTGTTCGAGCTGAATAACGAGACCATGGTCAAGTTCGTGGAGCTGTCCTCCGAGAACTTCAAGAAGTACCTGGAGCTGAACCAGACCTATGTGTCCAAGCTCCCGGAAGTGAGCGACCTGAGCTCCTTCGTCGAGCTGCAGCGCGAGTACGGCCAGAACCTCTGGGAGGGCGTGCAGGCCGACGTGCGGGCCCGCGGTGAGCTCGTGCGTGAAGCCGTCGAGCAGACCGGCTCGCTGGTCCGCGGTACCTTCACCGAAGAGGAAGCGCCGAAGAAAGCGCCCAAGGCAGCCGCCGCCGCCTGATCGGTTCCACCCGACGGTCCTCGACCGTCGGGGCCGATGCGAAAGACCGGTACTTCGGCAAGGGGTACCGGTTTTTTTTTGAGTGGTGGCGGCCAGGGCGCCATCCGATCATGATCAAAGACGTGGGAGATCCGGCCCGACCGGGCCAGGGAGTCAGCCGATGAGCGAAGAAAGCAAGGAGTCCAGCTCACCCGAGCAGATCGCCGAACGGACCGAGGGTGCCGCTCTGTCCCCGGGATTCGGAGTGGACGCGCGGTCCATTCTCGACACCTGGGGCAGCATCCTGGAGGAAGCCGCCGAGCAGCCGAGAGCCATACTCAGCGCCGGCCGGAAGCTCGGCGAGGACCTGGGCAGCATCTGGTTCGGCGACAGCGACATCGGCCCGCCGGAAACGGACTCCCGCTTTCGCGATGCCGCCTGGCGGGACAGCGCGATCTTCCGCCGCATCGGCCAGTCCTATCAGGCATGGAGCAACGCCATGGACGCCTGGCTCGATCAGTCCGGACTCGAGGGCATCGACCGGGACCGCGCGCGATTCGTGCTGAACGCGACCCGCGACCTGTTCGCGCCGGTCAACTCGCTGATCGGCAACCCGGAGGCCCTGGAGCGCCTGCAGGAGACGCACGGCAGGAGCCTCGTTCAGGGTGTGCGCAACTTCATCGACGACCTGCGCCACAATCACGGTTACCCCGCAGTCGCCGACCGCGATGCCTTCCGGGTGGGAGAGGACGTGGCAACCACCCCCGGGGCGGTGGTCTTCAGGAACGAGCTCTTCGAGCTGATTCAGTACCAGCCGGTGACGGAAACGGTCTCACCACTGCCCGTGCTCTACGTGTTCAGTCAGGTGAACCGCTTCTATCTGGGCGACCTCACGCCGGACCGCAGTCTGTTTCAGCGCCTGCTCGGCGCCGGCATCCCGGTGTTCGCCATCAGCTGGCGGAACCCCACCCGGGAGCAGAAGGACTGGAACCTGGATACGTATGCCGACGGCGTCATCGATGCCATCCGCGTCATCCAGCAGATCAATCGGCGCAAGAAGGTCCATCTCATGGGCCTGTGCGCGGGCGGGCTCGTCGCCGCGGCCGCGGCCGGAGTGATGCAGGCGAGAGGCGACGACTGGGTAGACACCCTGAGCCTGTTCGTGAACGTGCTGGATTCCCGCCCCGGCGAGAGCGAGTTCGGGCTGTTCGTCACCGAGCGGTCGGTGGAGGCACAGAAAGCCGCGGTACGCGCGCGGGGGGTGTTCACCGAGCGCAACGTGTTCGAGATGTTCGCCATGCTGCGTATCGAGGAGAACGTCATGAGCTTCTTCCGCAGCAACTACCTGCTCGGCGAGGAACCGCTCAAGCACCCGCTGCTCTTCTGGTCCATGGACTACACACGCGTGCCGGCGGAGATGCAGTGCGACTTTCTGGATCTGGGTCAGTACAACCGCCTGGCCAAGAAGGAGCAGCGGGTCCTGGGTAAGCGGGTGGACCTGTCCAGAATCGAGTACCCCGTCTACATCATGGCCGGCACCACCGACCACATCACCCCGTGGAAGGCGTGCTACCGGAGCACGCAGCTCTTCGGGGACGACGTGGTGTTCGTCCTGACCACCCAGAACCACACCCAGACCATCTCGAGCCGCTCGGACAACCGCCACCTGAAGTACTGGGTCGCCCGCGATCTTCCGGAGGACCCTGAGCAGGCGCTGCAGTCGGCCACGGCGCACGACGGCGCCTGGACCGAGCACTGGATCGACTGGCTGACGGCCCGGTTCGACAAACCTGTCAAAGCGCGGAAACGCCTCGGAAACAAGGCATTTCCCGTGCTGGGACCGGCGCCCGGCGAGTACGTGCTCGAGCACTGACCGCCGGAGCGGTCCCGTCAGGGGTGAATCTGTACCTTGATGGAGCGGTTCGCTTTGTCGTCGGCGGTGGCGAAGGCAGCTGCGACCTCGTCCAGCGCGAACGTATGTGTCACGAGTGGCGTGATGAGGTCCGCATGAAGCGCGGCCAGTGTGGCGCCCATCGCGAAATCCCCATGCTCTGACTCCCGGCTGTAGCAGTTCGATGCGGCGAGCGTCAGCTCCTTGGAGAAGAACGGCATGCCGGGCAGGGCAGGGCTGCCGGCGAAGACGCCGAGCATGGCGATCCGGCCCCCGGTCCTCGCCACCTGCACGGCCTCGCTCAGCGTCTGCGTGAGCCCACCGACCGTCTCCACCACCACATCGGCATACTGATCCCCCACCTCGGCGAGCAGCGCCTCGGCGCTGTCGAACACGGCATCTGCGCCCAGGGCACGGGCGAGGTCCTGCTGGTGGGGATGGCGGGCGGTGATCAGCACCTCCTCCGCGCCGGCGTGCCGGGCGGTGAGGATGCTCAACAGTCCGATCGTGCCCGCACCGATGATGGCCACCCGATCACCCAGACGGATGCGGCCGATGCGGGCCCCGCGCACGCAGACGGCCATCGGCTCCGCGAGGGCTGCGGCGGCGCGTCCCAGCCCGGCCGGCAACACGTGAACGAGGGTTTCGGGCACGCAGACATACTCCGCTAGCCCGCCCGGCAGGGCAATGCCAAAGAGCTTCACATCGCCACAGAGATTGGCCTGGCCCACGTGGCAATGATGGCACGTGCCGCAACCGAGAATGGGCTCGATGGCCACCAGCGTGCCGGTATCTGTTGCCGTGCCGTCACCGGCGGCATCGATGATGCCGGCCACCTCGTGGCCAGGCTGCATTCCCCGGGGGTCACCGAGCTGCGCATGGTAGATGTGCAGGTCGGAACCACAGATACCGCCGGCGGTGACCCCGATCCGCAGCCAACCGGGTTCCGGCTCCGGCAGGTCCCGCTCGCGGATCCCGATCGCGCCTTCACCGCTGTAAACGGCGGCTTTCATGAGCTGTCCGCCTGCGGGCCCTGCAGCATGTTCCTGTCGGTCTCGCTCGCCATTCCTCCTCCGGGAACCCGCGCTCGTCGCGGGCAATCCAGGCATCGTATGCGCCCGGCCTGCCGGGCACAACGCTGGTAAGTGTTTGGCGGACGGCTACACTGTGACCGGAGAGAGACACAGGGGAATCTCATGGCAACGTACATCATGATGAGCACGCTCACCGACGAGGGTCGCAAGACGCTCAAGGAGCGTCCCGAGCGGCTGCGCGAGGTGAACAAGGAAGTCGAATCCATGGGCGCGAAGGTGGTCAGCCAGTTCGCCGTGCTCGGTGGTTACGATTTCGTCAACATCATCGATGCGCCGACCAATGAGGTGATGTCACGGATCTCCATGGAGCTCGGCTCGCGGGGCACCATCAAGGTGACCACGTACCCGGCCATGGAGATCAACGCGTTCGTGGACATGTTGCAGGGCAAAGCGCCGAGCGGCAACTGATCATGCCGAACTACGTGATGCTCATGCGGTATCACTCCGAGGGCCTGAAGGCCTTCAAGGAGGATCCTGAGCGCGTCAAGGAGATTCATCACGCGCTCGACCGCTGGGAAGCGAAGGTGCTGTACAGCTACCACATGCTGGGCGACTGGGACCAGATGACGGTGTTCGAGGCGCCTGACAACTTCAAGGCCTATCGCGCGACCCTGGCGCAGGAGTTCGGCACCACCGCCGACACAGAGATCCTGCCCGGTATCGACTTCGAGCTGTTCAGCAAGCTGGTCTCGCAGGAAGCGGGAACCGTGGGCCCGCACCCCTGGCAGATCTCGTTGTGGGCCCGGATTGCGCGGCTCGCGTTCCGGCATCACGCCTACGGACGCTGGGTCTACCCGTACTGCAAGCCCCTCACGGTCACCGGCCGGGAAAAGTTTCGCGACATCCGCGGACCGGCCATCGTGGTCGCGAATCACACCAGCCACATGGACGCTCTGGTGCTGCACTGCGCGCTGCCGCAGCGGATCCGCTGGAACGTCTACTCCGGCGCGGCCGCCGACCGCTGGTTCATCAAGGGCCGCAAGGAGCTCGTCATGCAGCCCTGGTATCAGTCCCTGGCCATGGGTACCTTCCCCATCCAGCGCGGCGGCGGCTCGAGGGCGCTCGACTATCCCAAATGGCTGCTGGATCAGGGCTGCAATCTCATCATCTTCCCGGAAGGGACCCGTTCCACCAGCCGGAGCATGGCCAAGTTCCGCCACGGGGTGTCGCTGCTCGCCCTGGAAAAGAAGGTGCCGGTGGTGCCGGTGTTCCTGGCCGGGTTGAGGAAGCTCCGTCCGAAGGGATCGCGCGAGATCTTCCCGGGGCCGGTGGGTGCTCATATCCAGGATCCGATTTACTTCCCGGAGGGCACCAGCGTGCCGGACGCGACGAAGACGATCTACGACGCGCTCAACACCGTGCACCAGCGCGTCGCCCGCTACGGCGATGAAGCGGCCCACCCGGACTGGCGGCCGCCGCCGGGGGAAGACGCGGAACGCGCGGACGGAGCTAGGGCAGCGCCTGCCTGAGCCAGCCGATCAGGTCCTGCACGACCTGGTCGCGGTTGGTCTCGTTCAGCATCTCGTGCCGGCCCTCCGGGTACAGGCGGTAATCCACCGACTCGAGCTGTTTCCGATAAGCCCGCAGCAGACGCTCGAGCCCCTTTTCCTCGCCGTGAACGGGGTCCGCCGAGCCGGAGAACACGTAAACGGACAACCCGGACGGGATGCCGCCAACCGATCGCCGCTTCCTGGCCTCGCGAGCGCCCGCCATGAGGTTGGCCACGGAGCCCGAGCGCAGCACGAATCCGCAGGCGGGGTCGTCCACGTAGCGTCGGACCTGCTCCGGATCCCGGGACAACCACTCGAACCCGGTCGCGTCCGGACCATCGAAGGGCTCGTTGGACTTCCCGAACAGCAGGTTCTGCAGGAGCTCCGAATGGGCATCGAATCCCAGCCGCCACGACTCGAAGCGCGCGATGGTATGCGAGAGCCAGAGCTGGAAAGCGCCGCCGAAGCCGGGCGACCCGGACAGGACCAGCGCATCCAGCCTGTCTCCGAAGCGGTAGGCGTACTGCTGCGCGAGCATGGCCCCCATGCTGTGTCCCAGAAGGACCAGCGGCACGTCCGGGTGCGCGCTGCGAAGGGCATCCGTGAGTGCCGCCGCGTCTGCGATGGTCCGGTTCCAGCCGTCCGCGCCCATGTCGCCATAGGTTTCCGGGGTCGCCGAGCGGCCGTGGCCCCGATGATCCTGGGCATACACCGCATAGCCGGCGCCGGTCAGCGCCGCCGCGGTCCAGTCGTAGCGCGCCGCGTGCTCGCCCATCCCGTGCGCGATCTGGACCACCGCGCGCGGCGTTTCGCCGGGCAGCCACCGGTAGTAATGCATGGTGTGGCCGTCCGGCCGCTCGAGCGTCTGTGCTTCCATCATGGCGATCCTGTCTCCAGGATCCGATAGACGGCCTCGGCCACGCCGGCCTGGTCGTTGCGTCCGGTGACGTGGGTGGCGGCCGCCTTCGTCTCGTCGTCGGCCTGTCCCATCGCCACGCTCGCACCCGCGGCCCGGAACATCTCGACGTCGTTCTCCGAGTCGCCGAATGCCACGACCTGATCGGCCGTGATACCGAGGTGGGCGCACGCGGCTCGCAGCGCGTCGCCTTTGCTCGCCAGGGACGAGGTGAGGGTCAGGATGATCTTGCCGGTCGGACCGATGCTGTTGAAGAAATGCACCCGGTCTCGGAAGCGTTCCTGCAGCTCGTCCCGGATCCGCTTGTTGACGCCGCTGCCCTGAATCGCGGCAACCCGCGGCAGGCTGTTCGCCGCGCCGGTCAGCCGGGGCACCCAGCGCATCTCGGTGGGCACCTGGGCGTGGTCGGGCTCGCCGTCGAGCTTGAGCAGCACCTCGTCGGAAACCGTCACCGTCGCCACGCAGCGGTCCGCGTCGCAGATGGCATAGAGCGCCTCCACAAAGTCCGCAGGCAGCCGGTGATCGAAGATGTCCACACCGCTTACCGGATCGAACACCTGGGCGCCGGAGCAGGCAATCACGGGACCTTTGATGCCGATCGTGTCCTCGACCCGCTGTGCCATCTGCACCCAGCGCGCCGTGGCGATGATGATCTGGAATCCGGCTTCGTGTGCCTGGCGCAGGGCCCGTGCGTTTTCCTCCGGGACGTGCTCACCCACCAGCAGGGTGCCATCCAGGTCGATGGCGAAGGCGCGAAACGTCATCAGGGGCTCCTCAGCGAAACCGCGAATTCTAGCAGGACGGCGACGGGATCAGGCGATGGTCGGGGCCGTGATCGTGACGAGTGTCTTCTCTGGCGGCGGACCGGCAGAATGGTCACAACGATTGCTGGAGAGAACGATGCGCTATCTTCTGTGTCTGCTGGGCGTCACCTTCGCCGCGAACGCCTTCGCAGAGCCTTACGTGGGGGTGCGCGCTGGTTTCTGGCACTCCAGGATCGACGGAGGTGATCTCGAGCTGAGCTCGGACATCAAGTTCGATGGCTTTGCCGCCGGGCTCTATGCCGGCTACCGCTTCGTGCCCTGGCTGGGGGTGGAGGCCTCGATCTCCCGGCTGTTCGAGGCGGACGACAGCTTCTCCGCAGACCTCAGCGGCATGGGAGACGTGGCCGACTTCAACGCCAAGCTCTCCGTCCCCCGTACGTTCGGTCTCTATGCCCGGCCGGTGGTCCCAGTTTCCGAGGCATGGAATCTGTACGGACGCTTCGGTGTGGAGTTCTACAAGGGCAAGACCAAGGTGACCGCCGAGTATCAGGGGATGACCGAGTCGTTCACAGACTCCGGCACGGATGAGCAGTTCGCCTGGTTTCTCGGTGTCGAGTGGAAGAAGGACAGACTCGGGCTCGGTCTCGAGACCGGCCGGGTAGAGGACAGCGACTCACCGATCTGGATCACCTCGGCGGCCCTTTCGTATTACTTCTGACCTGCCGTTCGGTGCGGTAGCGGCGGATGGTGCCCGGGGCCGGAATCGAACCGGCACGGAGTTGCCTCCGAGGGATTTTCGTACCAGCTACAGCTTTCGCTGCCGGGAACGCGCCAGCCTCCCGTTTGTGGTCTGGACTTTCTCTTCACCCTATCGGTGCGGCCCGAGCCGAGGCCGGACCGGCGACGTAGGCGGGAGCCGTCAAGTCTCTACACTTTCCTGGCACCGGCGGCGGCAACAGGCTTAGCTCGGGATTGCCACCGGTCTGTCCCGAAGGTTTCCCCGAATTTGACTCCATTCACGCGGAAGCTTTCCAACCGCGTGCTCAATGTTTCAAGTCCCTTGTGTCTACCAGTTTCACCACCCGGGCTTCCAGGCGCCATGATACAAAACCCGCGACTGCCTGGCAGCGAGCCAGACCGAAACAGCTTCGTCACGTTCCGGCAGATTGATGGGTGAGAGCTGGTGCCCAGGGCGAGACTCGAACTCGCACGCCTTTCGACACTGGAACCTAAATCCAGCTTGTCTACCAGTTCCAACACCTGGGCAGGAGGGGGCATTCTGCCTGCCCGGATGTCGAAATCAACCGCGCCTTTGCGGGTCAGTACTTGAACTGAATGTCCAGCATCAGCCGGTTGTAGTCCTCCCACTCGCCCGGGCCGTAGCCGCCGCGCTCGGTGATGAGCAGCGTGCCGCCCAGGGCAACGTTCTCGGTCAGGCGGTAGCTGCCGTGGAAGATGTGGCCCCGACCGTTGGTGCCGCCGCCGATGAAGTCCGAGTCGGTGACCATCGCGAACACCGCATCGGGCTCGAGCGTCTCGTAGGCGTAGCCCAGCGACCAGGGCCGTTTGCCGTGCATGAAGTCCATGCTGGCGCCGACCATCCAGCCCTGGTCGTACCGAGAAGCATCCAGATTCTGCACGTAGTCGACGAAGAAGGTCGTCGGACGCCCCGCCAGGGCGAACTTCAGCTGCCCGAAGAGCTCCAGCTCCTCGTAGCCGTTGAGGTACTCGTTGCCGGCAGTGACGCTGTTGCCGCGTGGGTCGCCGTCGTACGGCACGGGTTTGCCTTTGAGTGTGGACAGGTCGTAGTACCCGGCCCCGACGATCAGCTGCCGGTCCTCAC
>JASFLG010000017.1:0-20554 GCA_050118205.1 Pseudomonadales bacterium | reverse complement strand
CGGACCACACCAGGGGCGTGAACCGTCCATCGAGCTCGAGCAGCGCCCGCGCGTTACCCACCATCGCCTCGAGCTTGCCGCGATGGCGGATCACACCCGGGTCTTCGAGCCAGCGCCCGATGTCTGCCGGTCCAGCACCGGCGAGCCGGATCGGGTCGAAGCCGAAGAACGCCTCACTCATGTGCGCGCGCTTCTTCAGCACGGTCAGCCAGGACAGCCCTGCCTGCATGCCCTCCAGCACCAGACGCTCGAACAGGGCCCGCTCGTCCTTCTCCGGGATGCCCCACTCGTGATCGTGGTACTCGATGTACAGCGCATCCGACGTGCACCAGGGACACCGTTCACCGCCCGCCGCGTCTTTGACCATGCCTGCCAGATCCCGTAGATTGCGCCGCGATTGTACCGAAGGCGGGTCTGCCACCGGTGACCAGGCTCATACTCCTCGACCGCGACGGGGTGATCAATCAGGACTCCGAGGCGTTCGTGAAATCCGTGCGGGAGTTCGCTCCGCTCCCGGGAGCCCTCGAAGCCATGGTCGATCTGCATCGGGCCGGTTTCAAGCTGGCGGTGTGCACCAACCAGTCCGGCGTCGGTCGGGGGCTGTTGAGCAAGGCCACCCTGGCGGACATTCACGCCGACCTGCAGTGCCGGGTCGAAGCGCTCGGCGGCCGTATCGACGCGCTGCGTTACTGCCCGCACCTGCCAGATGCCGGTTGCGACTGCCGCAAGCCCGCACCCGGCATGTTGCGCTCGCTCATGGCGGAGCTCGGCGAGCCGCCCGGGGAAACGGTGATGGTCGGAGATTCGCGGCGCGACCTGGAGGCGGCCCGGGCCGCCGGTTGCCGGGCCGTGCTGGTACGCACCGGGAACGGCACGATCACCGAGGCCGACGCGGCTGGCCTGGCTGTGGAGGCCGTCTACGACGATCTGCGAGCCTTTGCCGAGGTCGAAATCGCGCGCCACCGACACAGGGGCGCAAAAGAATGATGATGCTCCGCTCGGTGCTGTTCTATCTGGGCTATTCCGCCATCACCCTGGTCTGGGGCAGCCTGTCGGTGCTCGTGGGCTGGCTGATGCCTTACCGGATGCGGTTTCAGTTCATCATCGGCGCCTGGACGCGGATGTGTCTCGGCTGGCTGCGCCTCACCTGTGGCATCCGCCATGAGGTGACCGGCCGGGAGCATATACCGGAGCGCCCCTGCGTCGTGTTCTGCCGGCACGAGAGCACCTGGGAGACGCTGTTTCTGCAGACCCTGCTGGCACCCCAGGCGACGCTCATCAAGCGTGAGCTTCTGTGGATACCGTTCTTCGGCTGGGCCTTCGCGCTGACCCGTCCCATTGCCATCGACCGCGCCAATCCGCGCCGCGCGCTGAAGCGCCTGATCAGCATCGGGCGTGCCCGGCTGGCGGACCGGATCTGGGTCGTGCTCTTTCCGGAAGGCACACGGATGCCACCCGGTGAGCTCGGCCCCTTTCAGGCCGGGGGGGCGGCGCTCGCCGCGGCGAGCGAACTGCCCGTCCTGGTCATTGCCCACAATGCCGGCGATCACTGGCCCGCCCACGAGCTCAGGAAAACGCCCGGGACGATCCATGTGCGCATCCTGCCGCCCCTCAGCACTACCGGACTGAACGGCAAGCAGGTTGCCAGAGAATCCCGGGCCCTGATGGCCGAGGGGATGGCGGCGCTGCGCCCGGATTGACCGGGCGCCTCAGACGTCCAGGTTCACCACGGTCAGCGCGTTCGCCTCGATGAACTCACGACGTGGCTCGACCTGATCGCCCATGAGCGTCGTGAACATGCGATCCGCCGCGATGGCGTCGTCCACGCTGACGCGCAGCATGCGCCGGGCTGCGGGATCCATGGTGGTCCGCCAGAGCTGATCCGGGTTCATCTCCCCCAGGCCCTTGTAACGCTGGATGTCGACCCCCCGCCGGGCGTCTGCGAGGAGAAAGTCGTATGCCTGGCCGAAGTTGCTGATCGCAAGTCGCTTGTCGCCTCGCTCGATGTAAGCACCCGCTTCGAGCAGTCCCTCGAGACGCTCGCTCATGGCCGCGATGGCCCGATACTCCGGCCCGACGAGGAAACCGTGGCTCAGCTTGATCTCCTCGCTCATGCCGCGGTTCTTCATGGCCACGAGCGGACACCAGGCCTGGTGCTCCGGATCCAGCGCGATGGTGACAGTTGCGTTCTCCTTCGCCAGGGCAGTTTGTAAGCGTTCACTCCATTCCTGCATGGCGGCTTCGTCGTGAAGCTGCTCGCGATGCACCACCGGCAGGTTGATCAGCGCCCGGGTGATCACCGGCGGATAGATCCGGTGCATCCGGTCGAGGCGGGCGAGCAGGGTCCGATACTCCCCTGCCAGAGAGGCGAGGGACTCCTCGTCTATGGCCGGGGCATCCTCATTCACGTGGAGCTTGGCGCCATCGAGGGCCATCTGCAGAAAGTACGCGTTCAACTCCTCGTCGTCCTTGACGTAATGCTCCTGCCGTCCCTTCTTGACCTTGTACAACGGTGGCTGGGCGATATACACGTGGCCCCGTTCCACCAGCTCCGGCATCTGCCTGAAGAAGAAGGTCAGCAGCAGCGTGCGGATGTGGGAGCCGTCCACATCTGCGTCCGTCATGATGATGATCCGGTGGTAGCGCAGCTTGTTCGGGTCGAACTCGTCCTTGCCGATGCCGCAGCCGAGGGCGGTGACCAGAGTCCCTACCTCGTTGGAGGAAAGCATCTTGTCGAATCGGGCCTTCTCCACGTTCAGTATCTTGCCTCTGAGCGGCAGTATGGCCTGAGTCCGGCGGTCCCGGCCCTGCTTTGCCGACCCGCCCGCGGAGTCGCCCTCCACCAGGAAAAGCTCCGAGAGCGCCGGGTCCTTCTCCTGGCAGTCAGCCAGCTTGCCCGGCAGACCCGCCACGTCCAGAGCCCCCTTGCGCCGGGTCATTTCCCGCGCCTTGCGGGCCGCTTCCCGGGCACGGGCCGCATCGATCATCTTGATGACCACCGCCCGGGCATCCTGGGGGTGCTCGTCCAGGTATTCAGTAAAGTATTTAGACAGCTCCTGCTCGACGGCCGGTTTCACCTCACTGGAAACCAGCTTGTCTTTGGTCTGAGATGAGAATTTCGGGTCCGGGACTTTCACGCTGATCACTGCGGTCAGACCTTCCCGCGCATCATCGCCGGAGGTCGTCACCTGCACCTTTTTCAGGATTCCTTCCCGCTCGATGTAGCCGTTCAGGGTCCGGGTCAGCCCCGCGCGGAAGCCGGCCAGATGCGTACCCCCATCCCCCTGGGGAATGTTGTTGGTATAGGTGAACACCTGCTCCTGGAAGCTGTCGTTCCACTGCATGGCGATTTCCACCCCGATGCCGTCGTCCTCCCGCTGAGCCGCGAAGTGAAACACCTCGTTCAGCGAATTCTTGTTCTGGTTCAGGTAGGTCACGAAGGCTTTCAGACCCCCTTCGTAGCGAAACTCCTCCTCTTTTCCCGTGCGTTCGTCCTGCAGCAGGATGCCGACCCCGGAGTTGAGAAAGGCCAGCTCCCGCAGGCGCTTGGCGAGCAGGTCGTAATGAAACTGGATGTTTCCGAACGTCTGTGCGGACGGCTTGAAATAGCACTCCGTGCCGCGGCGGTCGGTTTTGCCCACCTCCGCCAGCGGTGCCACGGGCACGCCGTGATGGTAGACCTGCTCGTAGACCGTGCCTTCCCGGCGCACGGTCAATCGGAACTCTTCGGAAAGGGCGTTGACGACCGAGACCCCCACCCCGTGCAGACCACCGGAGACCTTGTAGCTGTTGTCGTCGAACTTACCGCCGGCGTGCAGCGTGGTCATGATGACCTCGGCTGCGGAGACGCCTTCTTCCGGGTGGATGTCCACGGGGATGCCGCGGCCGTTGTCGCGCACCGTGATGGCTTCCTCCGAGTGGACGATCACCTCGATGTGGTCGCAGTGGCCCGCCAGGGATTCATCGATGGCGTTGTCGACCAGCTCCTGCACCATATGGTGCAACCCGGTGCCATCCTCGGTGTCCCCGATGTACATGCCCGGTCGTTTTTTCACCGCCTCGAGGCCTTTCAGTACCTTGATGCTGCCCGAATCGTAGCTGTCGTTGCTCATTCACTGTCCTCGTCGCCGCGGATTCTGGTTACCGACCCATGTTCCACGTGGAACACACCGATCTCGCCGGCGGTCGCTTCGGCAAGCGCCGACTCCCGGCGCGGATCCCGGGTCGTCGTGGCCAGAATCTGGCCGCCTATCCGGTCCAGGAGCTGGTAGAAACGCTGATTGTGAGCAGCATCCAGCTCCGCCCCGGCATCATCTATGAGAAACGCGGTGGACCGGCTTTCGCGCTCCGCCAGGAGCGCTGCCTGTGCAATCTGCAGCGCGCTGGCCACCATCTTTCCCTGACCGCGCGAAAGCACCGCGCCGGCCGGCGCCCCCTCCTCGGTGCGGAGCTGAACGTCCGCCCGGTGCGGGCCCCACAGGGTGGATCCGTATTTTACCTCGCGCGGGCTCGAGTCACCCAACAATTTGCGCAGCTCCCGATCCTGAGGCCAGCCACGGTGATAGCGAAGCTCGACGTGCAGCTCGGGCGCCAGCGCGCCAAGGGTTTCCCCGAAATGCGGGACGAGCGTCTCCAGATAGGCCACCCGATCCTGTGTCACTGCCTCGGCCAGCCGGGCCACCTCATCGTTCCAGGGAACCAGCCCTCGCGCGTCCCCGCCGTCCTTCAGCAACGCGTTCCGCTGGCGAACCGCACGCAGATAGTCACGGAGCCGGTCCATGTACTCGGGTTTCACGTGAAACGTTCCCCAGTCGAGCCAGCTCCGCCGGCCCGCCGGCCCGCCGAACACCAGGTCCGCAACGTTCGGCAGCATCACCTGCAGCGGGGTCAGCCGCGCCACCTCCGACAGTCGGCGCTCCGCCACTCCGTTCAGCTTCAACTCCGTCCGGGCCTCACGATTCTTGCTGATCGCGAGGCTGGTCGGACCGCGCAGCTCGTCCTCGATCAACGCGCGCACCACGAGCGTCTCCGCCCCCTGCTGAATCAGCCCGCGGGTATTCTGGGTGCGGAACGAACGTCCGCGGCACAGCACGTGCACAGCCTCGAGCAGCGCGGTCTTACCCGCACCGTTGTCTCCGAAGAAAATGTTGAGCCCAGGCGCCAACTCCATGGCGACGTGGCTCAGATTGCGGAACCAGCTGATTTCGAGGCGGGAAAACCGCACGGGGAGGTCGGGCTATCAGAGCCTCATCGGCATGACGACGTACACCGCGTCATCCTTGCCCATGCCTTCGATGAGAGCGCTGCTGTTCGCGTCGGAAACGGAGAGCTGCACCTGTTCCGTGTCCAGAACGTTCAGCACGTCCTGCAGATAGCTCACGTTGAAGCCGATCTCGAGGCGCTCCCCGGCATAATCCACGGCGACCTGCTCCTCGGCCTCCTCCTGCTCCGGGTTGTTCGCCTGGATGGTGAGGACCTCCCCGTCGATGATCAGGCGCACCCCACGATACTTTTCGTTCGACAGGATCGAAGCCCGCTGGAAGGCCTGACGCAACGCTTCCCGATCTCCTGTGACGGTTCGCCCCAGATCCTTGGGAATCACCTTCTCGTAATCGGGGAATTTGCCATCCACCAGCTTGGTGGTGAGGGTGTAGGGTCCACGCGCGACGCGCAGATGATTCGCGCCCAGGTTCAGCACCACCTCGTCTTCCCCATCATCCAGCAGGCGCGAGAGCTCCAGCACGCCCTTGCGTGGCACGATGGCCTGCAACCGCTCGCCGCCGGCACCGGACCCCGTCAACGTACTCATCGCCAGACGATGCCCATCCGTGGCGACCGTCCGCAGATGTTGCGGTGTGACCTCGAGCAGCATGCCGTTCAGGAAGTAACGCACGTCCTGCTGCGCCATGGAGAAGCTCACCTGGTCGATCAGCCGGTGCAGGTCCGCCTGACCCACCTTGAACTCCGCTTCGTCTTCGCCGCTCTCCACCTTGGGGAAGTCCGCGGCCGGCAGGGTCGCCAGGGTGAACCGGCTCCTTCCCGAGCGCACCGTCGCGCGGTCACCCGCGACCTCCAACGCCACCTCCGCCCCTTCCGGCAGCGACCGCCAGATGTCCGCAAGCTTGCGCGCCGGAATGGTGACTTCCCCGTCCTGCTGGATCTCCACCGAGGTCTCGCGGGCCACGAGCTGCACCTCGAGATCCGTCCCTGTCATCGACAGCTCGCCGTCTTTCGCGACGACTAACAAATTCGCCAACACAGGCAACGTCTGCCGTCGTTCGACGACGCCGGTCACCAGCTGCAGGGGGCGTAGCAGGGATTCGCGATTGGTGGTGATCTTCATCTGTCTTGCCTGTCTGCGTCGTTGACCCTCGTCGCGCTCGGCCCATCGAAACGCACGTGCCCGAACGCCGAGCCATCCGCCCTTCTGGCGCCGGCCCGCGTTCGCGCTTCGGTGTCGACCGGCTTGTCAGCTGGCCAGCAATCGACTGAGGTTCTTGTAGTCCTCGGAGACGTCTGTATTGCTTTCTCTGAGTTCTGCAATCTTGCGGCAGGCATGTAGCACCGTCGTGTGATCACGTCCGCCAAACGCCTCACCGATCTCCGGCAGGGAGTGGTTGGTGAGCTCCTTCGCCAGCGCCATCGCCACCTGCCGGGGTCGCGCGATGGTCCGGTTGCGACGTTTGGAGAGAATATCCGAAATCTTGATGTTGTAATACTCGGCGACGGTCCGCTGGATGTTGTCGATGCCTACCTGTCGATCCTGAATGGCCAGCAGATCCCTGAGCGCCCGCTTCACCTGCTCGATGGTAATCCGCGTGCCGGTGAAGCGGGAATTGGCTATCACCCGCCGCAGCGCCCCCTCCAGCTCTCTCACGTTGGACCGGATCCGCTCGCCGATGAAGAACGCCACGGCCGGATCCAGATCGATCTGCTCCGCTTCCGCCTTCTTCATCAGGATCGCCACTCGCGTCTCGATGTCCGGAGCTTCCATCTCCACGGTCAGACCCCAGACGAAGCGCGACTTCAGGCGTTCCTCCAGCCCTTGGATCTCCCGCGGATACTGATCGCTGGTCAGCACCATCTGGCTGCCCCGCTCGAGCAGTCCGTTGAACACGTGGAAGAATTCCTCCTGGGAGCGCAGCTTCTTGGCGAAGAACTGGATGTCGTCGATCAGCAGCATGTCCACCGACCGGTAGTACGCCATGAACTCCGCCATGGTGCCCTGGCGAAGCGCTTTGACCATGTCCTGGACGAACCGCTGGGAGTGCAGGTACACCACCTTCGCGTCGGGGTTGGCCGCCTTCACTTCGTTGCCCACCGCCTGCATCAGGTGCGTCTTGCCGAGCCCCACATCCCCGTACAGCAGCAGCGGGTTGTAGGATTGACCCGCATTGCGGGCCACCTGCGTGGCCGCCGCCTTGGCCATCTCGTTCGACTTCCCCTCGACGAAGGTCGCGAACGTGAAGTCCCGGTTCAGCTGGTACACCGCCGCCTGCTTGTCGGCGATCCCGCCACTGCCGTCAGCGCGCACGGGCGCCACCTGACGCGAGCCCTCGTCTGCCTCACCCACATTAAGGTCCACACCCAGCGGCCGGGCCGGATCCCCGAACTGATCAAGCAGCTCGTTGATGCGCTCGAGATAGGCCGCCTGAACCTGATTTCTGACATATCGATTCGGCGCGTAGATACGCAGCCGATCTTCCTCTTCACGGGCCTGGAGCGGCCGGATCCAAGTATTGTATTGCTGAGAAGAAAGCTCGTCCTGTAGCCGATCTAGGCACCTGTGCCAAACGGAACGTCCCACCTGCGTTGCCCCCAATGCAAAGCTCATGCTGGCGACTTGTCTCGTGCCGTCTGCAATACGAACCCGGTAGCCGGCGAAACGCCGATTGGTCCCTTGCGAAGGCCCCGATCAAGCCATTTTCGTTGCAGCTGCCCGTGCCTGTCCGGTCATCGAACCCTGGGGCGCTGCATCACTTTTATTTGTCTACTTCTGTCGCGCTGTCTCACGGCGCCCGCACGCCCTTTCCGCGCGAGCCCGCTCCTCGTGGCATGACGGAGTTGACCAGCCGACAGGCTGTCCGCCATACCTACGCTTTCCTTGCCGCCCTCGGGGCGACCGACGACAACTCTTCCATCGTATCCAGACCCGCAGAAACAGGGTCTCATCGATGTGGGAGAAGTGTCGGTTTTCCTTCAAAAGAGGGAAAAGATTCTAGCCACGATCGTCATCCGTTGGCTATGAATTGCGTGCGAATTCGCCAACCTTTTTTTTATCCCATGCAAATTCAAAAACTTAACCGTCGACCCGACTTTGCGGCTTCACGATGGGGCCCCGACTACAATGTGAAGAACTCGCTGAAGAACCTGTGGATAAAATGGGAATGCCTCGAAGGCGCGGGAGTTACCCACCGCCGCCCACATCTCTTGCCCCCTTTCTCAAACGTTTGTTCACAAACCTCGCCCGCCCCCAAGTCCTTGAGCCACAGACCGAATCCCGTCTTATCAACACCAGCGCGCCGGCCAACAAGCAACAACCAACAATCTTTATTTCATGAAACTGTTACTTATTGAATACTGCGTGAAACACCAAGCGCTCCCGGAATAGAATCACCCTCGCGAATCTCCGGAGCGCCAAGTTGACACGTTACAGGGGCGTCCATAAAATCGCGCCCCCTCTGCACTGACAGCCTGCTCTCGACCAGGCACGGGAAAGATGAAGAGAACTTTTCAACCGAGCAACCTGAAGCGCAAACGCTCTCACGGTTTCCGTGCCCGTATGGCGACCAAGGGCGGACGCAAAGTCCTGAACGCTCGCCGTGCGAAAGGCCGCAAGCGCCTGAGCGTCTGACAACCGCGCTGGGCCCGTCGGGCTGGGCGACCGCCGTCTCTCTCCACCGAACGGGGTGCTCTCATAGGACCGTGGAGCACGCTCTTCCAACCGCACTGTTTCCCCGCAAGGCACGATTGACCCGTGCGGTCGACTTCGAGCGTGCTCTGAAACGTCCGGATCTGCGACTTTCCGCGGGACCGTTACGTCTGAATGCCGTTTTCAATAGAATGCAGTGCGCTCGCCTGGGCCTCATCGTCGGCAAGAAGGCAGTGCCCCACGCGACGGCGAGAAATCGGATAAAACGGGTGATCAGAGAGCGGTTCCGTCTTGCCCGTGGCGGGCTCGGGGCAGTCGACGTCATTGTGCGGGTGGTTGCGCCGGTGAATCGCGAAGCGCTGCACCGGCATCTGGACCGGCTGCTGGCCGAGCTCACCGCACGACTCAACGAAAGAACGATGGAAACACCATGACGCTGACGACCACCGCCGTGGGGATGCTGCCGAGACATTTCGTCCGGAGCCTCATTCGAGCGTATCAGCTGCTGCTCAGTCCGTGGATTGGCAATCAGTGCCGGTTCCACCCGAGCTGCTCCAACTACGCGCTGGAAGCGGTGGAACGGTTTGGCGCCATGAAGGGGGGCTGGCTGGCCGTGCGGCGGCTGGGGCGCTGCCACCCGTTCCACCCCGGCGGATTCGATCCGGTGCCGCCTCGCGGCGGACGGCCGGTCCAGGAGGAGACCTGAGCGCATGCTACCTACCGAAGTTCAGCGCATTCTGCTGCTCATTGGTCTCGCCGCCACCGGCTACCTGATGATTCTTGCCTGGAACGACGACTTCATTCTCAGTCAGAAGACGCCGACCGAATATGGCGCCGCGCCGGAGCCCGAATCGGGTACCGAGGCGCCGGCGCTCGACACGGCGGGTGGGCCGGCTGCTGGAGACTCGGACGTACCGGATGCGTCTCTGATCGGGCCGTCCGCTGCCGAGCACCCACCGGTGCCGGCGGCCGCGCAGCCCGTGGCGGAGAGGCTGATCCGGGTGGAGACGCCGGAGCTCAAGGTCTGGATCGACCGACGCGGTGGCGACATCGTGCGGGTGGAGCTACCGGCCTATCCCGTCTCGATCGAGGAGCCGGACGTTCCGTACCTCCTGCTGGACCATGGACGTGGTCGCACGTACATCGCCCAGAGCGGGCTGATCGGCGCCGATGGGGTGGACGCGGGTGGCGAGCGGCCCCTGTATGACGCGGCGGCCAGCGACTACAGGATGACCGACGGCGAGCCACTCGAGGTTGAGCTGAGCGCAAACGTCGACGGACAGACGGTCACCAAACGCTTCGAGTTCCGGCCCGGCGACTACCTGGTGGACGTATCCTACGAGGTCGAGAATCACGGCACCCGGCCGATTCAGGCCAGCGTTTTCGCCCAGATCAAGCGGGACGACGGCGTGCCGCCGGGCAGCAACAGCTTCGCGCTCGGCCCGAGACCCTACCTGGGCGGGGCGCTCACCACGCCGGATTCGCGTTACGAGAAGCTCAAGTTCGACGAGCTGGACGAGGACGGGACCTACCGGGTCACGGTCGACGGCGGCTGGATCGCGTTTCTGCAGCACTATTTTCTTTCTGCCTGGGTCGCCGAGCCCGACGTGCAGAACAACTTCTACGGCCAGAAACGTCGCGACGGGACATACGTGTTCGGCTATACCGGACCGCTGAAAACAGTGGCGCCAGGAGGGAGGGGTAGCTGGCACAGCCGCTTCTATGCGGGTCCGAAGGATCAGAAGAGGCTCGAGCAGATTGCGCCGAACCTCAACCTGACCGTGGACTACGGGTTCCTGTGGTGGCTGGCCGTGCCGTTGTTCTACGTGCTGGACTGGCTGCACGGCTTCGTCGGCAACTGGGGGGTGGCCATCATTCTCCTGACCGTGCTGGTGAAGGGCGTGCTGTTCCCCCTCTCGGCGGCGAGTTATCGGTCCATGGCGAACATGCGCCGGGTGGCGCCGCAGATGAAGCGCCTGCAGGAGCGCTATGCGGATGACCGGCAGAAGCTTTCCCAGGAGATGATGAGCCTCTACAAGAAGGAGCAGGTGAATCCGCTCGGTGGCTGTCTGCCCATGATTCTGCCCATGCCGGTGTTCATTGCCCTGTACTGGGTGCTGTTCGAGACGGTGGAGCTGCGGCAGGCGCCGTTCTTTCTCTGGATCCAGGATCTCTCGGTCATGGATCCGTTCTTCGTTCTGCCCCTGCTGATGGGCGGCAGCATGTATCTGACCCAGCTCATGAGCCCGGCGGTGGGTGACCCGATGCAGGTGCGGATGATGAAGCTCATGCCCATCATGTTCACGGTGCTGTTCCTGTTCTTCCCGGCCGGCCTGGTCCTCTACTGGCTGGTCAACAACGTGCTCGGGGTTGCGCAGCAGTACTATGTGATCAAGCAGACCGAGCGGGCGGACGCGGCCCGGGCCTGAGGCGGGGGCCGGAGCGCCGGACGCGGATGGGTACGCACAGCGTGAGCGGGGGCCTCGCCGACGATACGATCGTGGCGGTTGCCACGGCGCCGGGTCCTGCGGGGGTCGGCATCGTGCGGGTCTCCGGTCCCGAGGCGCGGTCCATCGGGGAGCGGATCACCCGCGGCGAGATGGTGCCCCGCCGGGCGCTGTACCGCCGCTTTCACGATGCCGCGGGCGACGTGCTGGACAGCGGCATCGCCCTGTTCTTTGCCGGTCCGGCCTCGTTCACCGGCGAGGACGTGGTGGAATTCCAGGGTCACGGCGGTCCCATGGTGCTTGCCATGCTCACGGACGCGGTGCTGGCGGCCGGTGCGCGTCTTGCCCGACCGGGCGAGTTCACCGAGCGGGCGTATCTGAACGGCAAGCTCGATCTGGTGCAGGCGGAGGCGGTGGCCGATCTGATCGCCGGCGCCTCCGAGGCGGCCGTCCGGGGTGCCAACCGTTCCCTCTCCGGCGCTTTCTCCAGGCGGATCCACGAAATCGATGCGCTGGTGGTGGACCTGCGGGTGTTCGTCGAGGCAGCCATCGACTTCCCGGACGAGGATGTGGATCTCCTGGCGGAAGGGCAGATCGGGGAGCGGCTCTCCACGATCATCGATGCGCTGGAGATCCTGGCGGCGGACTGCGCACAAGGCGTCAAGCTGCGTGATGGCATCAAGCTGGCACTGATCGGCGCGCCGAACGTGGGCAAGTCGAGTCTGCTCAATCGCCTGGCCGGTGAATCCCGTGCCATCGTCACGGACATTCCCGGCACCACCCGGGATCTGGTGCGCGCCGACCTGGTGCTCGATGGTTTGCCGGTAGAGCTCGTGGATACGGCCGGGTTGCGGGAGGCCTCGGACGCCGTGGAGGCCGAGGGCGTGCGCCGCGCCCTGAACGAGGCGGCCGAGGCGGACGTGGTGCTCGTCATGACGGCGATCGAGGATCCGGACGACTGGTCGGTCTCCGGGGATGACGTCCATCCCGGGCTGACGGATCGGGTGGATCGGGAAAGAATCCTGCGCATACTGAACAAGCTGGACGTGGCGGCGGACCCCGATGCGGCGCGTAGCGCCGCGGGGCAGGCGGGCATGGTGGCGCTTTCCGCGCTCACCGGCGAGGGTGTGGATGCACTGCGTCGGTGCATCCGGGAGCGGGCCGGTGTTGCGCCGAGCGGCAATCTGTTCACGGCCCGCAAACGTCACCTGGTGGCTCTGGAGGCTGCGCTCGAAGCGGCCGGGCGGGCGCTCGAGCTGACCGGCGGCGGTCTGCCGGGGGAGCTCATTGCGGAGGAGCTTCGGGCGGCGCATGGTTTCCTGGGCGAGATCGTCGGCGAGATGACAAGCGATGCACTGCTCGGAGAGATCTTCTCGCGCTTCTGTATCGGCAAGTGACCGCAGGGCCAACCCGGAACGGGTATACTCGCGGCCCCTTTCTCAACCGTCTCGAGTCAACCTCGAGAAGATCTCATGGAACGGATGGAGCATCCCGACAGCTTTGACGTGATCGTGATCGGTGGCGGCCATGCGGGCTGCGAAGCGGCGGCGGCAGCGGCCCGTCTCGGTGCCCGCACCCTGCTCCTGACCCAGGCCGTGGAGAGCATCGGGCAGATGTCCTGCAACCCGGCGATCGGTGGCATCGGCAAGAGCCATCTGGTGCGCGAGATCGACGCGCTCGATGGTCTCATGGGGCGCGCGGCGGATCTCGCCGGAATTCAGCTCAGGGTACTCAACGCCAGCAAGGGCCCGGCGGTGCGGGCGACCCGTGCCCAGACGGATCGCGCGCTGTATCGGCAGGCCATGCGTGAGCTGCTCGATGCGCAGCCCAACCTGTCGGTTTTTCAGCAGACCGTGGTCGATCTTGTCGTAGAGACGCGCGGGGGAGACGCAACGGTGACCGGGGTGGTCACCCAGATGGGCCTTACCTTCCGCGCCCGGGCCGTCGTGCTCACTACCGGCACCTTTCTGGGTGGTCGGATTCACATCGGACTGACCAATCACCCTGGCGGACGCGCGGGGGATGCCCCTGCAAACGCGCTGGCCGAACGGCTGCGCGCGCTGCCTTTCCGGGTGGACCGTCTGAAGACGGGTACGCCGCCGCGCATCGACGGCCGAACCGTGGATTTCGCCGTGATGGACGTGCAGCCCGGCGACGAGCCCGTTCCGGTGCTGTCGTTCATGCACGAGCCGGGCGGTGCGCACGAGCTTCAGCGACCCCGTCAGGTACCTTGTTACATCACGCATACCAACGTCGGGACCCATGAGATCATCCTGGGATCGCTCGACCGATCACCGCTGTACGGCGGTGTGATTGAAGGCAGGGGACCCCGGTACTGCCCGAGTATCGAGGACAAGGTCGTCCGCTTCCGCGATCGGGTGCAGCACCAGATCTTCGTCGAACCGGAAGGCCTCGGGACCTCGGAGCTGTATCCGAACGGTATCTCCACCAGTCTGCCCTTCGACGTGCAGATGCGCCTGGTGCGCAGCATTCGCGGCTTCGAGCATGCCCACATCACACGCCCGGGGTATGCCATCGAGTACGACTTCTTCGATCCGAGGGATCTTCAGTCGAGCCTGGAGACGAAGGCCGTGGCGGGGCTCTTTTTCGCGGGTCAGATCAACGGCACCACGGGCTACGAGGAAGCCGGCGCTCAGGGCCTGCTGGCGGGTCTGAACGCAGCCCGCAAGGTGGCGGGACTGAGCGCCTGGTGTCCGGGTCGCATGGATGCCTACCTGGGTGTCCTGGTGGACGACCTGATCACGCTGGGTACCAACGAGCCGTACCGGATGTTCACCTCGCGCGCCGAGTTCCGGCTGCGCCTGAGAGAGGACAACGCGGATCAACGGCTGACCCCCGTCGGACGCGAGCTGGGGCTGGTGGGCGGTGACCGCTGGCACGCCTTCGGTCGGAAGCGCGACGCGCTCGAGCAGCTCAGATCCGCCCTGAACAGGGTGAACGTGAATCCGGGCACGCCCCTGGCGGGCGCACTCACGGGGGTCACCGGCGAGCCGGTGAGCAAGGAAACATCACTCGCCGCCTTCATCCGCCGGCCCGGTGTCGATCTGGCGGGGCTTGCCCCGGTCCTGGTCGACGTGCTGGCGATCGACGCAGCACCGCAGCTGCTGACCCAGGCGGGGATCGAGATCAAGTACGAGGGCTACATCCGCCGGCAGGAAGAGGAGATTGCGCGGGTACGCCGCCACGAGAGCATCGAGCTGCCGGCGGATATCGCCTATGGGTCCGTGCCGGGATTGTCCCGCGAGCTGGCGGAGAAGCTGGCCACCGTTCGCCCGTCGACCCTGGCGCGTGCGTCCAGAATTCCCGGGATGACGCCCGCGGCACTGTCGCTGCTGCTGGTGCATACCCGGAAGCTCCGTGCCGGGGTGGACAGCACCGTCTCCCTGGACAGGACCGCCGACTAGGTCTCTGGTGGATCGGGCGGCACGCATTGCCGGAGCCCACCGCCTCGGGGTCACGCTCACCGACGCGCAGTGGACCGCGCTCGAGGACTACGTGTCGCTGCTGCTGCGCTGGAATGCCCGTTTCAACCTGATCTCACGCAGGGACGCGCAGAGGGTCTGGTCCCGTCACATCCTCGACAGCCTCAGCGTGCTTCCGATCCTCGAGGCGGAGTGCCGACGGCACGCCGGAAGAAGGCTCAGGGCCCTGGACCTCGGCAGCGGCGCAGGCCTGCCGGGACTGCCATTGGCGGTCGGCCTGCCGGACGTGGACTGGCTGCTGGTGGACCGGAACCGGCGCAAGGTGCGTTTCCTCGAGCTCGCTGCGGCAACGCTCACCCTGGCGAACGTCTCGGTGCGTGCCCTGGATCTGGGGCGGGAGACCCCGGACGCGCTCTGCCGGTGTACCGACGTGCTGGTGTCGCGTGCCGTGGCGGCGCCGGCCGAGCTTCTCCGTGTCGGTGCGCCGATGGTCCGTGCCGGCGGTCTCATGGTGCTGCTTTCCGGGGCCGAGGGCGGCAGGGCCGGGAAGGCGACGGCACCCGGGTCGGGGGACACAAGCATGAGCGTGCAGTACCTGGACATCCCGGGACTTGATCAGGCGCACGAAGTCACCATCATTCGTGCTGGCGCGGAAGAAGCGCCTGGGAGCGGGGCTTGAGACAGATCATCGCGGTGGCGAACCAGAAGGGCGGGGTGGGCAAGACGACCACCAGCGTCAACCTCGCCGCCTCCCTCGCCCTCTCCGGCAGCCGGGTGCTTCTCATCGATCTCGACCCCCAGGGCAATGCCACGATGGGCTCGGGAGTGGACAAGAACGAGCTCGTCCACACCACCTACGACTGGCTGATGGGCGAGTTCCCGCTGGCCCAGGTGATCCAGCGCTGCCAGGGCGGCTACACGCTGATCCCGTCGAACTCGGACCTGACAGCGGCAGAGGTGGAGCTGCTTTCGAGCGCGCGGCGGGAGTACCGCCTGAAGGATCGGCTGGCCGGGGTGACCGACCCTCAGTACGTCATCATCGATTGCCCGCCGTCGCTCAACATCCTGACCCTGAACGCGCTCATCGCCGCGGACAGCGTGCTGATACCGATGCAGTGTGAGTACTACGCGCTCGAAGGGTTGAGCGCGCTTCTGGAAACCGTGGACGGCGTGCGGGCCGCGGCCAATCCGGACCTCGCCATAGAGGGGCTGTTGCGAACGATGTATGATCCGCGCAACAGCCTGACCCGGGACGTTTCCCGGCAACTGATCCAGTATTTCGGGGATCAGGTGTTTCGCACCGTCATACCACGCAACGTCCGCCTGGCCGAAGCTCCGAGCCACGGACTGCCGGCGATTCTCTACGATCGTCAGTCCCGGGGGGCGGTGGCCTACATGGCGCTGGCGGGAGAAATCAGAAGAAAGCACGAAGTGCGGGTGGAGCCCTGAGCGGATAGGGAACGCGGGTGCAGGAACGGGTGAAGGACAGGTGAGCAAGAAGCGTCTCGGACGGGGACTCGATGCGTTGCTGTCGGCTGATCGCACGCCGGCGCAGCCGGTGTCCGCCGAACCGCCGAGGGCATCCGGCGAGCAGGCCGCCGAGGTGCCGCGCGAGGGTGGGCTCGCCGAGGTGGCCATCGCGGACGTGGTGCGCAGCCGATATCAGCCCCGGCGCGAATTCAACGAGGAAAGCCTGAACGAGCTGGCCGCGTCCATTCGTGCCCAGGGGCTCATGCAGCCCGTGGTGCTGCGTCCCCGCGCTCAGGGCGGCTACGAGCTGATCGCCGGCGAGAGGCGCTGGCGTGCCGCGCAGATTGCGGGGCTCGCGCGAATTCCGGCCGTCGTGCGGGACGTCACGGATGAGCAGGCATCGGCGATGGCGCTGATCGAGAACATTCAGCGCGAGGATCTCAATCCTCTGGAGGAAGCTCATGCCCTCGAGCGTCTGAAGGACGAGTTCGGGCTGACCCAGCAGCAGGTGGCCGACGCGGTGGGCAAATCCAGGGTGGCGGTCACCAACCTGCTGCGCCTTCTGAACCTGACCGCACCCGTGCGCGACATGCTGCTCGCCGGCGAGATCGAGATGGGCCACGCCCGGGCACTCCTGCCGCTGTCTCCCCTGGATCAGGAACGATTGGCGAGGGTGGTGGCCACCAAGCAACTGTCGGTGCGGGCCACCGAGGCGCTCGTGCGGTCGCGCCAGCAGCCGGTCCCGGCACGGCCGGCCGCGCGTCAGAAGGACGCGGATACGGCACGACTGGAGCGGGAGCTCTCCGACAAGGTGGGTGCGCCGGTCAGCATCGATTCGAACGCCAGCGGGCGCGGCGGGCGACTGGTCATCAGCTACACGAGCCTGGACGAGCTCGACGGGATTCTCGCTCACCTGAAGTGAGGTCCCGGGGCTCTGTGAGGGCATCCAGGCGCCTTCTTTCAGGCGCCCTAAGGGGTTTCCGAAAAGGCGGGGAAAAACCGTCCAATCGAATTGAACGCACCAGGTGCGCTCTCTATAATACGCGCCGCTTTTCCGGGGGCTGGATCGCGTGACGTCGTCTTGTCGAATCGTCATGTGGCAGCTGGTGGCCACAGGGACATTGGTGGCGGTGCTGTTTCTCTGGGAGATATCCCGGGGACCCTGGTGGGGACTCGAGCAGACGGTCTCCGCCCTGGCCGCGGGAATCGCGAGCGTGGTCCCGGCCGCGTTTTATGCGTGGCGGGCGTCGGTGGAACGCTCCGCGACGAGGTTCCTGCTTCAGGGCGTGTTGAAATTCGCGCTGACGATCGTGCTGATTGCCGTCTGCATCATTCTGGTGAAGCCGGCAGCCGCCGGCTTCTTCGGCACGCTCATCCTGCTGCAGGTGATGTATGTCGTGGCGCCTCTGGTGGAGGCGCACGGCAGTGAATGACCTCGGGGGTAATTGCCCCGGGAATGCGTTCGGATAGTGTCGATCAGACGCTCAGGATGAGAAGCCTCGAAGGGCGTAGAAGGGCGTAAAGGGTCGGAAGGCAGAAGGGATAGTAGAAGGGAAATGGCAGGCACAGCGGAAGCAAGAGCTGAGTACATTCAGCACCACCTGACGAATCTGACCTTCGGCCAGCATCCGGATGGCACGTGGGGCCTCGCGCATTCGGCCGAAGAGGCCGCCGCCATGGGATTCAACGCCATCCACGTGGATTCCATGCTCTGGTCCATCGTCACTGGCCTTGTCTTCTTCTTTCTCTTCCGGGCCGCGGCCAGGAACGCGACTGCCGGCGTGCCGGGCCCACTGCAGAACTTCGTCGAGCTCATCGTCGACTTTATCGACGATACCACCCGGACCATCTTCAACTACCAGAACAGCCTCATCGCGCCCATGGCGCTCACCATATTCGTCTGGGTGTGGCTGATGAACTTCATGGACCTCATCCCGGTCGACTGGATCCCCACGCTGGCGGGCATGATGGGGGTGCACCACATGAAGGTCGTGCCGAGCACGGATCCGAACATCACCATGTCCATGGCACTTTCCGTATTCATCCTGATCCTGTTCTTCAGCATCCGTCAGAAGGGGCTGGGTGGATTCATCGGCGAGCTTGCGTTTCATCCGTTTCCGAAGTTTCTCGCTCCGGTCAACCTGGTGCTCGAAGGCGTGACGCTGATCGCCAAGCCGCTCTCGCTCGGATTGCGGCTGTTCGGGAACATGTACGCCGGTGAAATGATCTTCGTGCTGATCGCGCTGCTGTTTCCCGCGGGCATCGTCTACGGTCTGCTGGGCGGCGTGCTGCAGTGGGGATGGGCCATGTTCCACGTGCTGATCATCTCTCTGCAGGCCTTCATCTTCGCGGTGCTGACCGTCGTGTACATGGCGCAGGCATACGAGGTGGACGAAGAACACTGACCCCCAGGCCGCGCAGGGGCTCAGGGGTCGTCTGCCGGCGGTTTTCAAACTCACAAACTCAAAACACGGAGAAATCATGGAACTAGCGGTTCTTCTTTATGTAGCAGGCGGGCTCATGATGGGTCTCGGCGCGGTCGGGGCGGCCATCGGCGTGGGCGTGCTGGGCGGCAAGTTTCTCGAAGGTGTCGCCCGTCAGCCGGAGCTGCTGCCAATGCTTCGAACGCAGCTCTTCATCGTGCTGGGTCTGGTCGACGCAGTCCCCATGATCGCGGTTGGTATCGGCCTGTACACGATCTTCGCGGTAGGTTGATCCACCCGGCAATCAAACGAGAGGTGTAGACCATGAATCTGAACTGGACCATGGTTGGACAGACGCTCACCTTCATCGTGTTCGTCTGGGCCTGCTGGAAATGGATCTGGCCGCTGCTGATCAACGCCATGCGTGAGCGTCAGCAGGCGATCGCCGACGGTCTCGCCAGCGCCGAGCGGGCATCAAAGGATCTTCAGCTCGCTCAGGAACGGGCTACCGACCAGCTCAGGGAAGCGAAGGAAGAAGCGGCCGGTCTGATCGACCAGGCGCGCATGCGCGCGACCCAGCTGATCGAGGACGCCAAGAACGAGGCTCGCGAAGAAGGCGAGCGTCTCAAGGAAGCGGCTCGTGCCGAGATCGAGCAGGAAGTGAACCGGGCGAAAGAGGCGCTGCGCGTGCAGGTGGCGGCGCTTGCCGTGGCCGGAGCGGAGCAGGTGCTCGGAGAGACGGTCGATGCCAACCGGCACAGCCAGATTCTCGAAAAGCTGGCGGCAGAGATTTAGGAGTCGCGTGCGAGATGGCTGAATTAGCGACCCTGGCGCGACCCTACGCGAATGCGGCATTCGACGTCGCGAGCCAGGATGGTGAGCTCGATCGCTGGTCACGGATGCTCTCGCTGCTCGCCGTGGCGGTGGAGGACCCCAAGGTGCGCACGCTGCTCGCCGATCCGGAAGTCGAAGAGGTACAGAAGGCCTACCGGCTCGGCGAGATCTGCGGCGAGGAGCTGAACGATCGGGGCCGGCGTTTCCTTCAGGTGCTGGCCGGCAACAAGCGTCTCGAGCTTCTGCCCGAAGTCGCCGAACAGTTCGAGGAGCGGCGCGCCGAGGCCCAGTCGACGCTGGAGGTGAAGGTCACCAGCGCCTTCATGTTGAGCGACGGCGAGGCGGAAAAACTGAAGAGCGCGCTCGCCCGGCGTTTTCAGCGCGAGATCAACCTGACGAGCGAGGTGGATGCTTCCCTGATCGGGGGCGCCCTGATTCGTGCCGGTGACACCGTGATCGACGGCTCGGTGCGCGGCAAGCTCAACAAGCTGGCCGAGGTCGTGCAGCGAACCTGACGCGCACTCGGAGAAGTCCCGACGGCCCCGGAAAAAGTGGGCATCGAGTGACTCGAGAGGTCGGGCAACGAAGACATTTGAGGAATGCAACATGCAGCAACTGAATCCTTCCGAAATCAGCGACATCATCAAGAGCCGGATCGAATCTCTGGACATTCATGCGGAAGCGCAGAATGAGGGCACCGTGGTCAGCGTATCCGACGGTATCGTGCGGATTCATGGCCTGGCGGACGCGCAGTACGGCGAGATGATCGAGTTTGCGGGCGGGCTCTACGGCCTGGCGCTGAACCTGGAGCGCGACTCGGTGGGTGTGGTGACGCTCGGTGAGTACGAGGGTCTTTCCGAAGGCATGAAGGCACGCTGCACCGGCAGAATCCTCGAGGTGCCGGTGGGACGTGAGCTACTCGGCCGGGTTGTGGACTCGCTTGGTAACCCGATCGACGGCAAGGGTCCGCTGGGTGCGGCGGAAACCTCCCCCATCGAGAAAGTGGCGCCCGGCGTCATTGCCCGTCAGTCGGTGAACCAGCCGGTGCAGATCGGCCTCAAGTGC
>JASFLG010000016.1:0-20594 GCA_050118205.1 Pseudomonadales bacterium | reverse complement strand
CGGCGCCGTCGGCCAGAAGCAGGGACTGCCGGACCCGATCGTCCCTGGCGCCGCCCGCGGTGACGAACAGGTACAGGTTCCGCTCGCGGGCGGCGAGGCCGAGGTAGCCGGCAACCAGGTTCCTCAACCCATCGCGTGGTGTCGACGCCTGCTCCACCAGGTGCGATACCGACCTGGCCATTCGTGTGGAGAGCCGTTCCGCCAACGCGTTCACCAGGGCGTCCCGGTCACCCACCTCCCGGTAGAGCGTGGGCTTGGTGACACCGGCCCGGGCGGCGATCGCTTCCAGGGAAACGCCCGGACCCGCTTCCCGAATGAGTCCTTCGGCGGCTTCCAGGAGCGCAACGCGGTCGGCGATGACTCCGTCCGCAGACGTACGGCCGGCAGGTCGTCCCCGCGGTCGGGGTCTGGAGGTGGCGGATCTGCTTTTCCGCATTGCAATCCGATTTATTTACCGGGAGTATATTTAGCCCGGGAACCAGACTAACATAGCCTTTCTCGGGCAAGGGGAGATAGACACCATGGCAGCCGTACCTGACAGCACGCCATCGCATCTGCGTGGCAACGGTCGACCGGTGACCGAAGAGCAGACGCTCACCGAGTTGAAGGTCAACGGAACGATTCCGGAGGAACTCGACGGCCGTTACGTTCGTAACGGTGCCAATCCTCTGAGCGGCAGCAGCGATCACCCGTTCTTTGGGGACGGCATGCTGCACGGGGTGCGGCTGCGCGACGGCAAGGCCATGTGGTATCGCAACCGATACGTCCGGACGCCGTTCATCACCAATCCCGACGTGGACATTCTCGACCCGTCGGTGATGCTGGACATGAAGTCCTCCAAGGCGAACACGCATGTGATCGGCCACGCCGGCAGGATCCTCGCCCTGGAGGAGGGCCACTTTCCGTATGTCGTGGACGGCGATCTGGGCACGGTGGGAGCCACGGATTTCGGCGGCGCGCTCACCGGCTCGTTTACCGCGCACCCGAAGATCTGCCCGGTTACGGGTGAGCTGCTGGCCTTCGGCTACTCTGCGTTCGAGCCTTACCTGCGCTACCTGCGCGTGTCGGCCGACGGTGAGCTGGTGCAGACGGAAAACATCACGGTGGGTGGTCCGACCATGATGCATGACTTCAACATCACCCGGAACCATGTCGTCTTCATGGATCTGCCTGCCGTGTTCAACATGGAGCTCGCCATGAGCGGCGAGATGCCGATTCGCTGGGATGACAGCTATCCCGCGCGTCTCGGCGTGATGCCGCGCGAGGGCACGGATGCTCAGGTGAGGTGGTTCGATATCAATCCCTGCTACGTGTTCCACCCGATGAATGCCTATGAAGAGGGCGAGCAGATCGTGCTCGACGTGGCCCGGTTCAGTCATATCTGGCGCGATTCGGCGATGGACTTTCCGTCGCCGAAGCTCTGGCGATGGACCATCGACACACGCACGGGCCAGGTGCGGGAAGAGCAGGTGGATGACCGGTCCGCGGAGTTCCCGCGGGTTGCCGATGACGTGGTGGGACTCAAGCATCGCTTCGGCTACATGATGGGCATGTCGGAGAACCCCGGTCAGGAAGACCCGGTGAACACGTCGGGCTCGATACTGAAGTACGACCGTGAAACCGGTGAGCGGACGGCCATCGAGTTCGGTCGCGGTCGGGTGGGCGGCGAACCGGTGTTCGTGCCCTCGGCGAATCCGAAGAGCGAGGATGACGGTTATCTCATGACCTATGTGTACGACGCGGGGACGGACACCAGTCAGTTCGTAATCATGGACGCGAAGACGATGGACGACACACCGGTGGCGTCGATCGATCTGCCGCGGGTGCCGAACGGATTCCACGGCAGCTGGATTCCGGCATCGGTGGCCGGCTGAGTGAGCCGGATCGGCGTCGCGGCGTCTGGCGGCAAACGGAGCAGATCGGTGGGGAAAGCATGAAAGTAGGATTGGCCTTTGCGAGCAGCGTGGGAATCGACGGCGCCGGAGCGCTGGAAATCTGCCGTCGTGCCGAAGCCGCTGGCTTCGAGTCCGTCTGGGGCGGCGAGCATGTGGTGCTTCCGGACAGCATCGCCTCCAGGTATCCCTACAGCGAGGATGGAAAAATCCCCGCAGAGCCGGATACGCCGATTCCGGACCCGCTCATCTGGCTTGCGTTCGCTGCCGCAGCGGCGCCCACGCTGCGACTCGGCACCTGCATCCTGATCGTCCCGCAGCGCAACCCGCTGGTGCTGGCCAAGGAACTTGCCACCCTGGATCAGCTTTCCGGCGGGCGTGTGGAGCTCGGTCTGGGGGTGGGCTGGTTGGAGGAAGAGTTCACTGCCCTGGGGGTCCCCTGGGCCCGTCGGGGTGCCAGAAACGACGAGTACGTCGCCGCCATGCGGGCGCTGTGGGCGGCGCCGCATGCCGAGTTTCACGGCGAGTTCGTGGACTTCGACCCGGTCACCTGCAGCCCGCGTCCGGTCAATGGCAACATCCCGGTGCTGGTCGGTGGCGACACCGATGCGGCGATCCAGCGGGCCGTGCGCATCGCAGATGGCTACTTCCCGGGTGAGGGCGACCACGAACGTCTGGGCGCGCTGCTCGAGCGACTGCGCCGGGCGGCCGAAGACGCGGGCCGGGATCCGGCCAGCATCGAGATCAACGCCATGTTCGGTATGCAGATGGCGGACCCGCAGGCAGGCATCGAGCAGATGCGGCAGATCGGCGTCGATCGGGTCATGGTCCCGGCGTTCTTCTTCGCCGGGCCGGGTGGGCTGGATCGGCTCAGCGCGTTCGGCGAGACGGTCATCCCTCTGACGGGTTGAGACCGGATCCGCGGTTCACGCCGGATCAACGCAGCCCGAAGTCGAATCCTTCCCCGTTGGCATAACGCCTGAGGATCCTCTGCGCGGTGCGCTGCACGTGCACCTCGTCGGCGCCGTCATAGATCCGCGCAAAGCGTGCGTGCCGATACATGCGCTCGAGCGGCGTGTCCTCGGTCACTCCGAGCGCCCCGTGCACCTGAATCGCGCGATCGATCACGTTGTGCAGCATGCTGGCACCGTAGACCTTGATCAGGCCGATCTCGACCCGCGCCTCGTCGCCCTGATCGATCTTCTGGGCGGCATGCAGAGTCAGCAGGCGACTGGCCTGGATCTCTGCGGCGCTGTCGAAGATGAACTTCTGGATCTGCTGATGCTCGCCCAGGTTCTTGCCGAAGGCGACGCGATTGTTGGCGCGGTCACACATCAGGTCGAAGGCCCGCTGGGCCTGGCCGAGCCAGCGCATGCAATGGAAGATCCTGCCCGGCCCGAGCCGGTCCTGGGCGATCTTGAATCCCTGACCACGGGGACCAAGCAGGTTGTCCTTGGGCACCCTGACGTTGTCGTAGACCACCTCGTAGTGGCCGTCGGCCTGACCCATCACCTTCACGTCGCGGATGATGTTGTAGCCGCGCGTGTCCGTTGGCACCACGATCATCGAGAACGCGGCATGCGCCGGCGTGTCGTCGTCTTCCGTGCGCACCATGGCGGTCGTGTACGCGGCGTTGGCGGCGCCGGACGTGAACCACTTGCGACCGTTGATGACCCACTCGTCGCCCTCGAGCACGGCGCGGGTCCTCAGCTGCGTGGGATCCGAGCTCGCGACCTCGGGCTCGGTCATGCCGAAGCTCGGAAAGATCTCGCCATCTACGAGCGGCTTGAGATACTTCTCGCGCCACTCGTCGCTGGCATAGCGATGCAGCATGATGGAGTCCTGCAGCGAGTGGGTACCCAGCGCAACCATTGCGATGTCGGAGCGTCCCACGACCTCGTTGATGAACACGTAATCCATGAACGGCAGCCCGCCGCCACCGATCTCCTCCGGATGCCCGAGCGCCCAGAGGCCCCGTGATTTGGCTTCGTTCATGAGTTCGCGCATGACCTCGCCACGCCGGCTGCCGACCTTGTCGGACTGCAGCTCGGCCTCGACCGGGTACACCTTCTGCTCGATGAACTCGAGCACCCGGTTGCGCAACGGCTCGACATGCTCAGGAATGGATAAGTTCAGCACGGTTCGTCCCCCCTGAAAGACTCCCGGAAAGCAATGATAGCGGCAAGCTCAGCGCCAGGCACCCCAGGTGAATCAGCGGAGCACCGCATAGGTCCGCTCGGGATGTATCCGGATCAGCACCGCGCCTGATCCTCGAGCCAGCGCACAAGGTTCTCGGGCTCCGCGTAGCCGGTGACCGCGATTTTGAAGGTGCGCCGGGTGTGCTGATCAGCAGTCCTGCACCGTCTGCCTGCCAAGCATCCAGGGCAGATCCAGGAAGGTTCTGATGCCGGGTGCCGCTTCGCAGACATAAGGGATGGCGTTGACCGCGTGCATGCCGGTCGCCAGAAGGCCGTCGTTTATCCACAGCGCGTCGAAGTTGATCTGCATGCGCGGCCGGCCCTCGATGGCCACCGAGTGGTCACCTTGAGGCCAGTCGGGGGCGACGCTCGAATGCATCCGCCAGACGGTCTCGTGCACGATCAGCTTTCTGCCGTTGCGCATGCCGGCCCACTCCCAGTGCTGGCCGGCGACGGTTCCTGCCCTGACCAGACCGGCCGCCGGCTGCAGATCCGAGGGCGCGTACGCGCGTGAGGTCGTGTCGGTGATCTCGTCGAGCTCGACGCCGAGCCCGTCCGCGATCATCTGCACGTTTTCCCGGAAGAGGCCTGTGAGCCAGTGGCTGTAGCGTTCCACATCCCGCTCGAACTCCGCCTCTGTCTTGCCGAACCCCATCATGCCGAACATGATCTCGGGTGACGGGTAGAACTCGAAGTTGGTGATCTCCCGCACGTAGATCTGGTCGATACGGCTCGACAGGCTGGACATCGTCAGCGGCAGGATGTCGCCCATCCATCCGGGGTTGAGTCCCGTGGAGTGAAAGGTCGTGCCGCCCTTGCGGCAGGCCGCTTCCAGACGGTTCGTGAGTTCGGCCCCGTAGACCTTGGGGTACATGTAGCCCACCGTCGTGATGACGTTCTTGCCCGATGCCAGCAGCGAGCAGAAGTTCCGGACGTCGGTATCCGGATCGTCGCCGTAAACGAGGGAGGGCAACGGGGTGTGTATGACCACGTCCGCATCCATCGCCAGGATCTCGTCGAGGTCGTTGGTTGCGATCACGCCGGTAACTGGAATGTCGGCGATTGCGCCGGCATCCTGGCCCGCCTTTGCTTCCGAGAGCACATAGAGACCGGTCAGCTCCAGATTCGCCCGGCGGGTGATGGTCCGAATGGCGCCTTTGCCCACGTTGCCGCTCGACCACTGAATCACTTTGTAGGCCATGAGTCCCTACCCCTGTGCTCTTCGGCGCCCGGTCAGCCGGGATCTCAGTGGAGCGCGAAAACGAACAACGTCGGTGTGCCATCGACGTCTCCGCCACCGAAGTTGAGACCCGGACGTCCGGAAGCAACCGCAACGTACTGCGTGCCGTCGATTGCGTAGGTGATGATCCCGCCGCCGATCCCGCCGCCGGTGTTGAAGCGATACCGCTCCTCACCCGTGTCGGCCTGGAGCGCGATGAAGTCACCGGTGAGCTCGCCCGCGAAGACGAGATTACCGGCGGTGGTGGTCACCGCGCCCAGCACCGGCATGGGTGAGCGATACTTCCAGCGTACGTCGCCCGTCGCTGCATCGACGGCGGTGATCCAGCCCTGGGACGTGGGGTCGCGCTGATAGGTGCCGCCCAGATACATCCGTCCGGGAATGAAACGCACGGACTGCGCCGCCCAGAAGGTCGTGCACCAGTCGACGGCGCCGACGTAGAGGGCGCCCGTCTGCGGATTGTAGGCCGGCCCATTCCAGAGCACACCACCGGTGATACCCGGGCAGGCATGGGTCCCGGTCACCGAGACGGGGGTGTCGACGTTCTCGAGCGTGGTGACCGGTGTCGAGTACAGCACCTCGTGACTGTCCCGGTCGACCGTGCGCAGCAGCCCGTCCTTGCCGGCCGTCGCGATGAGATTACGACTCTCACCGTCGATCGTCATGGAGATGAGCGGGCTCACCTGGGTGAGGTCCCAGTCATGATCGTCGTTCGGCACCATCTGCCGATACCAGCGAAGGGTGCCGGTGCGGACGTTGAGCGCGACCAGAGAATTCGTGTAAAGGTTGTCGCCGGAGCGCATGTCTGCCGGCAGATCCGGTGCCGGGTTCGTCACCGCGACGTACAGCTCTCCCCGTCCGGTGTCGAGCGTCATGGGTGTCCAGACGGCGCCGCCGCCTACCTTGATGCCGGGTGCCGGCTGCCAGGTATCGGCCCCGGGTTCCTCGGCGCTCGGCACGGTGTTGAATCGCCACACGGGCGAGCCGTCCTGCCTCTGAAAGGCGCCGATCCAGCCGGCCAGACCGTTTTCACTGCCCGCCGGTCCGACCAGGATCAGATCCTCGTACAGCAGCGGTGCCATGGTGAAGGTCTCGCCCTTCGAAGAGTCCGCGACACGCCGTGCCCAGACGAGCTTGCCGTTCTCGGCGTTCAGGGCAAGCAGGTAGCCGTCGCTCGTGCCGCGCACGAGCCAGCCGTCCTTGATTGCCACCCCCCGGTTGTTCGGCCAGCCTTCCGGCGCCTGCATCTGCCAGGTGTGGCGCCACTTCACGCGACAGGTCGTGGCATCGATTGCCATGGTCATCGTGTTGGTCGTCAGATACATGACACCCTCGTAGACGATCGGTCCCGTCTGGAAGGTGCTCATCTCGCCCGGCTGGAAAGCGCAGACCACGCCCAGCCGATCGACGTTGTCGGCATTGATCTGATCCAGCGCGACGTAACGTGCGCCGCCATAGTCGTGCGTGTGCGTAAGCCAGCTCGCGGTGGACGCCGCGGCCGTGTCGAGCTCCGCCTGGGTCGGGCCCCCGCCGGCAGGCATGGCATCGCTGGCGCCCTCGATCCGGTCCGGCGGAGGCGCCGTGACCGCGTCGGCCGATCGCTGGTCGAAGTCGAGGACGGCAGTCTCGAGATGCTCATCTCCGATGGTCAACGGATCGGTTCCGGCGGGGTAGCCGTTCTGCTGCAGAAGATAGGCCACGAGCGCCGCGTGATCCTCGGGAGCGATCGACGGTGCTTCCCCCGGCGGCATCGTGGTCGAGACGAAGAAAGCGAGATCGTCGACGGTGAAGGGCCGTCCCATGGAGCGCGCGAACAGACTCTGGGAACCCCAGCTCTCCGCGAACACCGGGCCCCGCAGCTCGGGCGCCACACCTCCGACGAGATCGGCACCGTGGCAGCCGGCGCACCTCTGCGCAAAGAGGGCCTCGCCATGCTCGGCCTGTGCGGTCGTGAAGAGCGCCGAAGGTTCGGCTGCCGCCTGCTCGCCCCTGGAATCGCATCCGGCCGCAAGGATCGTCGGCAGCGCGATAACGGCTGCGGCAAAAACGCGTACGGATACCCATGGCGCCGACAGCGGCGCGACTGAATTCACCACGATGGTCTCCCCCAAACCCGCAGCTAGAATCCCACGGCCGATCCTGCCGTGGCAAGTCACATGCTGTGCCGCGCTCGTGCGATCTGAGGCTGAGCAAGCAGGATGAGCGTCACCACCAGCAGCGTGGTCACGGCCATCACCGGAAACAGCACCTCGAGCGTCAGCCACTGGGCGAGCACGGCGACCGGCATGGTCATGAGCTGGGCGAAGCCCATGTTCAGCTGCACGAGGCTCATGATGCGACCCCGAACCTCGTTCGGCACCAGGTGTTGAATGAGCACGGTGCTGGAGACCATGGTCATGGTCATCCCGGCACCGAGCCCGAGATTTCCCAGCACTGCGTTCAGCACTGTGTTGTCGATGACGAACACCACGAACGACGCGGAGAACAGTAGCGCGCCTCCGGCGATCAGCATCCCGCGCCGTTCGAATGCCGGGAACCTTGCCAGGAGCACCGCCGCAAGGAAGGCCCCGATTCCCCAGGTCATCACGACGAAACCCATGTCACGGATTTCCACCCCGACAACCGTGGTGATCCAGGTGGGACCCAGGTTGGCCGTTGCCGGAAATCCGAGACCCATCATCGCCAGCAGCAGGATGATGATCCAGAGCACGACGGGGTGGCCACGGGCATAGCGGATGCCGAAGCGAATGTCGACGAGCGCTTCCACAAAGCCGTAGTGTCTCCGCTCGCGATGCGCCGGCACATGGCGCCGATATGCCATGAGCGCGACGAACACGATCAGAGCGAGATGGCCGGTGACGCTCAGCAGGTAAGCCCCGCTGAAGCCCAGCGAGTGGATGATCAGGCCGGCGCCGAACATGGCCACGGGTGTCGACAACTGTCCCGCCGCCTGGTTGAGCGACATTCCTGCCGGCGTCAGCGCCGGGCCCAGCACGTCGGGCACAATGGCGAGCCGCGTGGGTGAATCGACGCTCTGCAGGCCGGCGCCGACAAAGGTCAGCACGAAGAAGAGGGTGAGGCCGAGCACGCTACCGGCGCCGAAGTACATCAGCGCCGAGATCGCGCAGGTAACGAGAACGAGCAGGGCCTGTATGGCCAGCAGCAGCCGGCGCCGGTCGTAGCGATCGGCGAGCGCTCCACCGTAGAGCCCGAAGATGAGTCCGCCGATGCCCCGGCAGGCACCGATGAGCGCGACGAGCACCAGCCAGTATTCCTGCGGCGCGGTTTCCTGCACCCAGAGGATCTGGGTGATGAACTGCAGCGGCATGAGCATCTGGCCGATGGCAAAGCCGAAGAACAGCAGGCGAAAGTCCCGGTTGTGAAGCGGCGCGAGCCCGCTGATCTTCTCGTCGTCCATGGCCAGAGCACGCTATAGCCCCGCCCGAATGGAAACAAGCGTTGGGACACGCATCAGCCCGCGATTTATGATGCAGGTCCGGCCAGCAAGAATGTGGGAGTTGCCTGAGCTCATGACCTTCATCCAGTCAGCGTTTGCGGACTGGCCTCTGATTTTCAGGATCACCGCTCTGCTGGGGATCGCCGTCCTCGCGCATCTGATGGTGCTCCTGATCAGGCGTCTTACCGGGAGCCTGCTGCACGGTGCCGGCGATCGGCGCTACAGAAAGCTCAGGTCGGTCGGATCGCTCGCAACCAGTATCACGATGTTCGTCGTGTACTTCCTGGCACTGGGGCTGATCCTGCGGGAGTTCGGCATCTCGCTGACCGCATACCTGGCGAGCGCGTCGGTGGTCGGGCTGGCGGTGGGTTTCGGTTCCCAGGGAATCGTGCAGGACGTGGTCACCGGGCTGACCTTCATCTTTTCCGACCTGGTGGACGTGGGGGACCTTGTCGAGATCTCCGGTCAGACGGGCATCGTGCGTGGCATCTCGATGCGCTTCGTGGAGCTGCAGAACGCGCTCGGAGCCAGCGTGTTCATTCCCAACCGCACGATCAGCAACGTCGTGAGCTATCCCCGCGGGTATGTGCGATGCATCGTCGACGTCACGCTGCGCGGCGATGCGGACGCGAAGCAGGCCGCGGAATCGACGGCCGTGGCGCTCATGCAGGCAGCTCACGAGCAGTTTCCGGGCATTCTGATGACCGAGCCGTCGAGTGAAGGGCGCCGGGTGCTCGGATCCGGAAAGGAGATCCTGCGCCTGAAGTTCAGGATCTGGCCCAATCGGGGACAGCCGATCGAGTCCAGCTACGTGCAGGAGCTCACGGCGGAGCTGCGGCGTGCGGACCCGGAGTATCAGCCGTGGATGATCGCGGTGACTTACGAGGTGGAGAAGAGAGGGGAGGCGCCCCGGCAACGCCTGTGGCCGTTCAGAGGCCGAGAGCGCTGAGCCGGTTGTGCTGGCCCGGCAGCTGCTGGTCGACGCTCCCCGAAACTGGCTACACTCGTCCGGCTTGCTACAGGGGCTTCAGGGGAACACAACATGGCTGATGCAACGAAGGCGTTCGTGGAGCTCTGATAATTCAGGTTGGCGCCGACGAACGGAACCAAGCCGCTGCCGAGATGCCAAGAGGCTGATGGAGGGCCGGGTTGACCTGGCGCGAGCAACGGTGCGACGGTTCCCGAGGCGGCCAGAGTGGTGCGATGTCGGGCTCGAAGCCGGTATCCGGGTTCAACGTCCTCCGAGGGGTGGTGTGCATGTGTGAAAGATGGCCTGGCGTGCTTGCAGTGCGGTGCATGCTGCTACCGGTTCTGCTGCTGGTTGGTTGCGGCGCGCCCGAGGCTCACCAGGAGGCTGCATCGGGCGTTGATCTCGTGATACGCAACGGGCTGGTGCTGGATGGAAACGGCGGTGACCCCGTCCGTGCGGATGTGGTGATTGATGAGGGGCGCATCCTCATGATCGGCGCCACCGCATCCGTCGGCATCGACGCGGACCGGATCATCGATGCGTCCGGCCGCACGGTGGCACCCGGATTCATCGACCCGCACAGCCATGGTGATCCGCTCGAGACGCCGGACTTCGAGAACTTCCTGGCCATGGGGGTCACGACCATCGCGCTGGGCCAGGACGGCGACAGCCCGGACGTGCCGAGCCTGTCGGCATGGCTCGACGAGGTGGCCGCGCGCGGGATCGGCGTCAATCTGGCGATGTTCACGGGGCACGGCACGTTGCGTAATCAGAGCGGCATCGGGATGGACCCGGATCCTGACGCCGCGGCGCTGCGTAACATGCTGGAGCGGCTGGATACGGACCTCGACGTCTGCTTCGGCATGAGCACGGGTCTCGAGTACAACCCGGGTCTCAATGCGTCGAGTGACGAGCTCGCCGCGCTCGCAGAGGTGGTCGGGGCCCGGGGCCGGCTCATCATGAGCCACATGCGCAACGAGGACGACGATCAGCTCGCCACCTCGCTCACGGAGCTGATGCAGCAGGGTGAGTTCGCCAGGGTGCATGTTTCGCACCTGAAGAGCGTCTACGGAAAGGGCGAGGCGAGAGCGGAGGAGATACTGAAGCTGCTCGCGGATGCCCGGGCGGCGGGTGTGCGGATCAGTGCGGACAGCTACCCCTACACGGCGAGCTATACGGGCATCGGGCTCCTGTTTCCAGTGTGGTCCAAAACGGCGGAGCAGTTCGAGGTGGCCAGGGAGACGCGCCGGCAGGAGCTGGCCGATTATCTCCGGGCGCGGGTCAACGCCCGCAACGGGCCGGAAGCCACGCTGCTCGGCATGGAACCTTTCGTTGGTGAGACCCTGGCGGAGGTGTCGGCTCGTCTGGAGATGCCGTTCGAAGACGTGCTGATCGACGTGATCGGACCGCAGGGCGGCTATGCCGCTTACTTCGTGATGGACGATGCGCTCGAGACCCGGTTGATGATCGATCCGGACGTCTCGGTGTGCTCCGATGGCAGCCCCACGGGCTTTCACCCCCGGGGTCATGGGGCGTTTGCGAAGGTCATCGAGGAGTACGTGGTCGGGCGGCGGCTGTTGTCCCTGCCGGAAGCGGTGCGCAAGATGACGTCGCTGCCGGCGGACACCATCGGTATCGGTGACCGTGGTCGATTGGCGCCCGGGATGGCGGCGGACATCCTGATCTTCGATCCAGCCCGGGTCGGCGCGCCGGCGGACTACACGGATCCGTTGCAGCTGGCGAAAGGCTTCGACGTGGTGATCGTGAACGGCAAGGTGGCGCGGGAGAACGGCGAGCTGGCAGCGGGGCTGCATGGTCAGGTGCTCACACCGCCTCCGACTGCCCGCGCGCTGCAAACGATGGCCGCTCATGGTGATGACCGCCCGAGCCAGGTGGATCGGCTCTTCGCGGACTATCAGGGTCCGGGCATGCCGGGCGCGGCGGTGATGGTCGTCCGCGACGGCGAGCCCATCCTGATCCGGACGTACGGACTTGCGGATGTCGACAAAGGCGTACCGATCCGGCCGGAAACCAATTTCCGGCTCGCCTCACTCACCAAGCAGTTCACCGCCGCCTGCATCATGATGCTGGTGGCGCGGGGGGAGCTGAGCCTCGATGCGACGTTGCCGGAAGTGTTCGAGGGCTTTCCCGATTACGGCCGCTCGATCACGATCAGGCAACTGATGGGGCACACGTCCGGTCTCATCGACTATGAATCCCTCATTCCCGAAGGCTTCGACGGTCAGGTGTCGGACCGCGATGCGCTCAAGAGCATGTACGAGGTGGATCACACCTACTTCGAGCCCGGCACGCAGTATCGCTACAGCAACACGGGCTATGCGATGCTGGCGGTGCTGATCGAGAACGTGTCGGGCAAACCATTTGCCGAGTTTCTCGAGGAGAACATCTTCGAGCCGCTGAGCATGGATCACACGGTGGCGTACCAGCGGGGGATATCGTCGGTGAGCAACCGTGCCTTTGGATACACCGTCGAAGACGGCGCGGTCACGTTCTCCGATCAGAGCGCGACCAGTGCCGTGCTGGGTGACGGGGGGATCTACACCTCCGTGCTCGACTACCTGAAGTGGGACCGGGCCCTGTACACCGAAGCATTGCTATCCAGAGATCTGCTCAATCAGATGTGGACGGCCGGGCTCGGTGAGTACGGTCTCGGCTGGCGTGTCGATGCGGTCGACGGCCACCGTCGACTGCACCACGATGGCAGCACCAGCGGCTTCCGGAACTACGTCATCCGCTATCCCGACGATCACGTGACCGTGCTCGTCCTGACCAACCGCCGCGGTCCGGATGTCAGACCGCTCGCGGAGCGGGTGGCGGGGCTCTATCTCTCCGCCGGTCAACGGACCACCCCGGACTCGATGAGCTCGAAAATCTCCGCGTCGCTGTAGCCGAGAATCCCGCCCAGCACTTCGTGATTGTGCTCACCCAGCAGGGGCGAGGGGCGGCTCGGCCCGCCGGCATAACCCGGAATCCTGAACTGACAGCCGGCATAGGGCACATGGCCGAGCACGGGGTGATCCAGGAAGTGATGGAAGCCCCGGTGTGCGTACTGGGGGTCCTCCAGGAGGTCCCTGCTTCGCTGCACCGCTCCCGCGGGCACGCCTTGTGCCGTCAGTGCGTCCATCACCACGCGGGGCGTCTGGCCACGGGTCCACTCGGAGAGGGCGGCGTCGATCTCGTCGTGGTGCTCGAGCCGCCCGGCGGTGTCTTTCAGCACCTCCCGGTCGGCCCAGGCGGGATGGCCCAGCACGTCCACCAGTGCCGCCCACTGCTCGTCGGTGTCCACCGCGATGGCCACCCACTGATCTTCACCTTCGCAGGGGTATATGCCTTGCGGGGCGGCGTCCCGCTTGCGGTTACCCATCCGGTCGGCGATGTAGCCGGTGGCTTGAGCATCGAGGAGCTCCGGGGTCAGGAACTGGAGTGACATCTCGAACTGAGCGGCATCGATGTGCTGGCCTTTGCCCGTACGGCGGCGATGGTCGAGCGCGGCGCCGACCATGGCGGCGATGAAGTGCGGGGCGATGACGTCCGTGTAGGCCAGCCAGGGTCCATGGGGCGGCATGTCAGGCCAGCCGGTGACCTCGTAAAAACCGGCCATGCCGGCGGCGTGGTAGCCGAATCCGGCAATACCCGCGTACGGGCCGTTCTGTCCGAGCAGGCTGGTGCTCACCATGATCAGCTCCGGGTTCACCGCCCGGCAGGACGCATAGTCGATACCGAGGCGCGCGGTCGCGCCCGGGGCCCAGTTCTCGATCAGAACGTCGGCCCAGGCCACGAGCTCTTTCAGGATCTCTACTGCCCGTGGTTCCTTGAGATGCAGCTGAACGCAAAGCTTGCCGGCGTTCATTTCGCCGTAGAAGTGCGAGCAGTTCCAGCCGGGCTCACCGCGCACGGGTCCGAGCAGGCGAAGAGCGTCCGGTCGTGCCTCCGACTCGACCTTGATGACCGTCGCCCCGTGGTCCGAGAGATATCTCGCGGAAGCCGGACCGGCGATCACCCAGGTGAGGTCGAGCACCTTGACGCCGTCCCACGGACGGTCGGAGGCGGATCGGCTGCCCGGCGCAGGCAGCGGGGCCCGACCGCGAACCCCCTGTTCAACCTCGCTGCGGATCTCCGGGCCGTGCTCGTTGAGCCGGGGTGGCGGGTAGCGCAGGGCGATCGGCGATTCTGACAGCTTGGCGAAGATGCCGGGCATACGTGCCCGTTTGCCGTTCGGCAGCGTCACCTCCTGCCAGGCTTCCCGGGCATCGAGCTGCTCGAAATGAACCAGATCGGCAACGGTGTTGATCGGTGCCAGCGTGACCCCGGCCTCGAAGCCCGTGGTGAACAGCTCCTCTTTGCTGTGCAGTCGGAAATAGCGCTCGAAGACTTCGCGCACCTGCTCGCGGGTGAACCGGGTTTCCCCGCCGGCGACCAGCCGCATGTCGAAGGTCGCCCAGTCCTCGGTGAGCCAGTCCGCATCCAGCAGGTCATCGCCGGCCATGTGGCCGAGCAGGGCATTGAGCACCGTCCCGGTGGGCAGTGCCACCAGATAGCCGTCCGCGCAGGCGAACACCGGGTCGACCTCGCGGGTACCCATCTGCACGGTGGATCCCCGACGCTCGAACTCGAAACCTTGAACGGCCCAGGCATCCATCGCGTTCATCATCGTCCACGTGACCGAGCACTGGGCGGAGACATCGACGAACTGAGGCTCCCCGGTCGCCTGCATGCGCCCCTGGGCGATCACCGCAGCCGCGGCCGCCTGAGCGCTGGCGTGGCGCCACGCCTGCGGGATGGATATCCGTACCGGCGCCCGGTCGGGCGAACCCTGCAGAGCGGCCTGGCCGCCCAGTGCAGACAAGGTCAGGTCGTTCGCCACCCGGTCGGCAGCAGGGCCGTCCACACCGAACGGGGAGACCACGACATGCACGATGGTGGGGTTGAGCGTGCACAATGCCGCGAAGTCCAGACCGTAGCTGCCGAGTCCTCCCGGTGGCGAGGACTCGAGCACGATGTCGGCGCCGCGAATCAGATCCTCGAGCAGCCGACGGTCCTCCTCCTCCCCGGGATCGATGACGATGGACCGCTTGTTGCGGTTGTAGGCGAAGAACTGCAGGCTCCGGTCGAACTCTGCAGCATCGTTCAGAAGCGGACCCAGCCGTCGGGATGCGGAACCACCCGGCGGCTCGATCTTTATCACGTCGGCACCCAGGTCGCCCAGAATCATGGCACCGAGCTCGCCACGATGGTCCGTCAGATCCAGAACTCGATATGGCGTAAGAATGGTCTTCTCCCTGCTGATTGTGCGCCTTGCCCGAGTTTCAACGAAAATCGCAGGTTTTCAATGTCGGCGCTACCGGTCGCGATCGGGTCGCGGGCGACGTGGGAGATACGTGAGCTGGGCCTGTCGCGCAGATTCAGCGCAACTCGGCACCAAACGTAGTGATTCGAAACCGGTAACATGAGCGCAGTTTCCACGTCATCGAGTTGAGATCGGATTGTCGGGAGTTCCTGGCGCAAGTACCTCGACCGTTGGGAGAACTCGCGATGGATTATCTGGAAAGCGTCTTCGCCTCGATCTCGGATGGCACCTGGGGATGGTCGCTCGTTCCGTTCCTGGTCGTGCTCGGGCTTTTCTTTACCCTGGCATCCGGCTTCGTCCAGTTCCGTTTCTTCGGGAGAATGTTCCGGATTCTGTTGCCCGGTGGTCAGATCGAGCCCGGAAAGCACGTCAGCTCCCGCGAGGCGTTGCTGGTGAGCATCGGCGGCCGGGTCGGCGGCGGGAACATCGCGGGGGTCGCCGTCGCCATCACGCTGGGCGGACCGGGCGCTGTGTTCTGGATGTGGGCGGTCGCGCTGGTCGGCATGGTGACCAGCCTCATCGAGTGCTCGCTCGGGCAGGTCTTCAAGCGCACGGACGAGGATGGCACCTATCGCGGCGGCCCGGCTCAGTACATCGTGCACGGGCTGGGTCGCGACTACCGGTGGCTTGCGATCATCTACGCCATCTGCCTGATCGCGGCGTTTGCGCTGGGCTTCACGGCATTCCAGGGCAACGTGGTGGGGGGTGCCATGCTGGACAGCTTCGGCGTGGGCCGTACCTGGACCGGGCTTGGGCTCACGGTGCTGACCGGCCTCGTCGTCTACGGCGGCATCAAGCGCATCGCCCACGTGGCGGACATCGTCGTGCCGATCATGGCGCTCAGCTATCTCGCCATGGCCCTGGTCGTCGTGCTGATCAACCTGGACCAGGTCCCGCACGTTCTGGCCATGATCGTCAGGAACGCCTTCGGCCTCGAGGAAGCGGTCGCGGGCGGCATGGGGGCGGCGGTTGCAAACGGTATCCAGCGCGGGCTGTTCTCCAACGAGGCGGGTCTCGGCAGCCAGCCGAACGTTGCCGCCGTAGCCTATGTGCGCCATCCGATCAATCAGGGCATGGTGCAGTCTCTGTCAGTGTTCATCGACACGATCGTCATATGCTCCTGCACGGCCTTCGTGATCCTGCTGGGCGACGTCTACGTTCCCGGCGCCGAGCGTATCGATGGAATCGCTCTGACCCAGCAGTCTCTGGTGTCGCACTTTGGTGAGTGGGCCCAGTACTTCCTGACGGTGGCGATATTTCTGTTTGCGTTCAGCTCCATCATGGTCAACTACTACCTGGGTGAATGTGCGCTGACGGTGTTTACCGAGAGTCATGCGGCGCGTCACGTGCTGCGCATCCTGATTCTCGTTCTGGTCTTCGTCGGAGCCTCCGCGCCCCGTGCCACGTCGGTATTCTTCTTTTCCGACCCGCTGATGGGCGTGCTTGCACTGGTCAATCTGCTGGCAATCATCATGCTGTTCCCGGTCGGATTGCGCGTTCTGAAGGATTTTCAGATGCAGCTGAAGGCCGGGAACGAGCATCCGGTGTTCGATCCGGCCAGGTTTCCGGATCTCGACATCGATTCGACGGCCTGGAAGCTGGACTGAGGATCCGCTCCGCGAGGCTGGCGGGCCGGGGCGTTGAAGGGTAGCCCGAGGGCGCTTCAGCCCACCATATTCAGCGTCTGCTCCGCGCGCTCCCGGAGCCTTGCCGCATTGCCTGCAAACACGCCAAGAATGATCTGCTCGACACCGAGCCCGGCGAACGCGCGCAGATCGTCCGGATTGGTCGCGTCGGCGGCGGGACTGGCGTAGACCTGAATGTCGCTGCGTTTCCGGCCCGCATCCGCCAGAAGCCCATCGAGCCTCGTCAATCGCTCTTCAAGTCGTGCCGGGGTCAGATTGAACCCGTACCAGCCCTGGCCCACCGTTGCCACGCGCTCGAGCGCCGCGTCGCTCTCGCCTCCGAAGAACAGCGGCGGATGCGGCTTCTGCAACGGCTTGGGATTCTGATAGGCGGCCTTGATGCGGAACCGTTCGCCTTCATGGCTCGATACCTCCTCGCACCAGAGGGACTTCATGACGTCGATGCACTCGAGGGTGCGGCCGGCGCGATTTTCCCACGGCACACCCAGCGCCTCGAACTCCTCCCTGAGCCAACCGATTCCGATACCGAAGTCGAAGCGCCCTCCGGACAGATAGTCGAGATCGGCGACCTGCCTGGCGGTGTAGACCGGATTGCGTTGCGGCACGAGGCAGATTCCGGTGCCGAGGCGGATCCGGCTGGTGCTCGCGGCGATGAACGTCAGCGCCGAGAAAGGATCCAGCAGGCTTCTCGGGTCGCCTCTGATCTTGCCATCGTCGGAGTACGGATACCGCGACTCGTACTCGGGAAAAAAGAGCACGTGCTCCGGCACCCAGAGCGAGTGATATCCCAGGTCCTCCACGATACGGCCGGCTTCGGTGATGTACTCGGGCGAGGTGCGGTCGTTGAAGGCCATCTGGCAGCCGATCTTCATCTGATCTCCCCTCATTACAGAAGGATCCAGCATAGCGGCTCGCGACCTCGACCCGCCAGAGGCGATGCTCAGAACGCTTCGCTGGCACGCTCGACGCAGTTCTCTTTGCCGACCAGGTCGATGAGTCCGAGCTGCTTGAGCTCATGGTGCTGGGCGACATGCGCGCCGATGAGCTTGACCGTGACACCGTTGGCCAAGGCCTTGCGGATGAGGTCCTCCAGCACCATCGTCGATGAGATGCCGACGATGGACGCATCCGCGATGTCGATGAGCAGCAGCCTGGCGGCACCACCGTGCTGGCGGAAGCGCTGTGTCAGACCGCGGCCGACCGCGTAGCTGATTGGCCCGGTGATCCGAATCAGCAGCGCTTCTCCCTTGTGCGCGGTGAGCGCCCGCCGCTCGTCCGCTGGCAGGCGATCGGCATCGTGTTCCCCATCGCTGAAGATGACCATGCCGAGCTGGAGATCCGAGAGCTTGTCGATGGTGACCAGATTCTTGATGAACACCCCGACGAACACGGCAGTAATCAGATCGACGAACACCGTGAGCAGCAGCACGGTGAGCATCAGCAGCGCGGGAAAACGGGGGATACGATGCAGCCGGCGAAGGAAGGGCCAGTCGATGATGTCGACCCCCACCTTGATCAGGATGCCGGCGAGCGCGGCCAGCGGGATGTCCTGAAAAAGGAATCCCATCCCCGCCACCACCCCGAACAGCACGAGCGCGTGAACCGCACCGGAAAGCGGTCCCGTACCGCCCGCGCGAATGTTGACCATGGTGCGCATGGTGGCGCCGGCGCCGGGGAGCCCGCCCAGGAGGCCCGATACGGCGTTGCCGACACCCTGCCCGATGAGCTCCTGGTCGGACCGGTGTTGCGTACCGGTCACGCTGTCGGCCACCAGAGACGTCAGCAGCGAATCGATCGACCCGAGCACGGCCAGCATCAGGGCATTCGTGATCATGGTCTGGAGCAGGTCGAGGCGAAAGGTTGGAAGGTGCAGCGACGGAAGCGCTGAAGGAATTGCCCCGATGCGTTCGATGGCACCGTCAGAGAACAGCAGCAGCGACACCACGGTCGCAACGACCAGCGCCAGGAGCGGCGGGGGCAGGATCTGGCTGACGCGGCCGCGCCAGAGAAAGACGATGGCGAGGCTGATGGCTCCGATCAGCAGCGCCGACGGATTCAGATCGACGATATGACCCGGGAGGGCGGCCACGGCAGCCACCACGGAAGCCGCCGAGTCGGATCCCAGAAAGGGTCCGATTTGAAGGAGGATGATGATGGCGCCGATGCCGGTCATGAACCCGGAGATCACCGGGTACGGCACCATGATCACGTACTTCCCGATCCGGAACAGCCCGAACAGCACCTGGAGGCAGCCGCCGAGAAACACCGTCGAGAACGCCAGGGTCAGGCCATGGTCGGGATACTGGGCGATGTACCCGGCGGTCATTGCGGTCATGACCACCGTCATCGGTCCTGTCGGGCCGGAGACCTGTGTGGGGGTGCCGCCGAAGAGGGCCGCGAAGAAGCCGACAAAGACCGCCCCATAGATGCCGGCGACCGGCCCCGCCCCCGATGAGATGCCGAAGGCGAGTGCCAGCGGCAGGGCGACGATGGCGGCGGTGACCCCGCCGAACAGATTTCCGCGAAGGTTCCCCGTGAAGTCTCTGACCGAGTACATGGTGCCGTCTACCGTACGCTAAGCGGAAGACGCCCGGGCCGGCATCGGTTGGCCGGTCGTCTCCGGGTGCAGCTCGAGGTCCGCGCCGAGCGTGCGGGCAGCCGTAAAGTAATGGTAGGCACACCAGAAATTCAGAACGCTCAGCACCAGCAGCGCCATGCGCAGCGACTCCGCTCCATAGGCGGGCGCGAAAACGTCACTGAGAATTCCGACCAGCTGAGGCCCGAATCCCATGCCGATGATGTTCAGCACGAACAGCACGATGCTCGAGGCCAGGGCGCGCATCCGCAGCGGCACCAGGCTTTGAACAAGGGCGAACGTCGGGGCCAGATAGAACCCGCCGAAGAACGCGGGAATCAGATAGAGCACGAGCGCCGTGCGCAGATCGTCGACCATGAACACGCCAGCAAGAAACGGCACATAGCCGCCTTTTCCGATGGCCACGAGCCAGGCGCGCCAGCGGACGTCCCGACGTGCAAGCACGTCTGCCATCTTGCCGGCCGTGAAGGTCCCCAGTGCCCCGACCAGGCCGGTCATGAGCGCGAGGATCAGGCCGACCTCGGTCGGGGCGAGGCCGTGCGAGCGGATCAGAAACGTCGGCATCCAAAGGACGAAACCGTAGCCGATGAAGCCGGCCAGCGTGGATCCCAGCGTCAGGTGCCGGATGGAGCGTACCCGCCACATGTGCCCGGCGACCGCGCGGAACCCTGGCGCCGCCGACTGGGCCTTTGGCGACGCCCCGGCGGGCCGGTCGGAAGCACCGCGTTCGGGCTCGCGCACGGTGAGGTACAGAAGGGCCGAGAGGACGATGCCAGGCAGGCCGACCGCCACGAAGGTCGCGCGCCAGCCGTAGCTCTCGCTCAGCCAGCCGCCGCCAAGATAGGCGATCAGCAGACCGATGTTCACACCGAGCGCGAATACGCCCATGGCCGTGCCCCGCTGCTCGGGTGCGAACAGGTCGGAAATGATCGAGTGGGAGGGCGGCGTCGAGCCTGCCTCGCCGATGCCCACGCCGATGCGTGCGAGCGCCATCTGCACGAACGTCTGAGCGTAACCGCAGATCACCGTCATGCCACTCCAGATGGCAATCGCGGCCGCGATGATGTTCCGCCGGTTGGCGCGATCGGCCAGCATCGCGATGGGCATCCCCAGGGTGGCGTAGAAGATCGCGAAGGTGAGACCCACCAGGAACCCCATCTGGGTATCCGATGCGCCGAGCTCCAGCCGGATCGGCTCGAGCAGCATCCCCATGATCTGTCGGTCGAG
>JASFLG010000015.1:0-21256 GCA_050118205.1 Pseudomonadales bacterium | reverse complement strand
GGAAGTTGAGCCCGATACCGACCACTACCTCGGAGCCCGGGTCGGCACGGTGCAGATCGATGAGAATGCCGGCAATCTTCCGGCCCTGGGCGAGGACGTCATTGGGCCACTTGAGCTCGATGTCCGGTACCCCGGCGGTGCTCAACCGGTCGGCAACGGCCAGCCCCACGCAGAGGCTGAAGCCGCCGAGCAGGTCCGGGGTCTGGGGCAGCCGCGCGCCGAGGGACAGCGCCAGATTGCTCGCATAGGGACTGGCCCAGCTCCGGCCACGCCGGCCCCGGCCCTGAACCTGCAGCTCGGCGAGGCGCACCACCCCCTCGACCGACCGCCGACCGGCCATCTCGTTCAGCAGAGCGCTGGTCGAGCCGGTCACTTCCAGCACCTCGAGATCCCTGAGCCAGTCGCTAGCGCGCTCATCCAGCCGCGCACGGATCCCCGCTGCATCCAGACGCTCGAGGTCTGCCGGAATGCGTGCCGCCCCGCCCTGCACGTCGAATCCGAGCCCACGCAACGTTGCCGGATCGAGTCCGAGCGTCTCCAGCGGGGCCTCGCCCGCTTCGAGCAGCGGGCCGAGCCGCCTGGTCAGCGTCAGTGGGTCCAGGTCCTGAGTCACCACACTATCTTCCGCCATCGTCGAGGCGAAAAAAAACCCAGCCGAGTGGCTGGGTTTTTCAAATGAAGCCTGACGATGACCTACTCTGTCATGGGGAGACCCCACACTACCATCGGCGCAGAACCGTTTCACTGCTGAGTTCGGTATGGGATCAGGTGGTTCCAGTTCGCTATTGTCGTCAGGCAAAAGGGTACTCACCTCCGGTGAGTACCTTGGGAGATTGCTACGCAATCTCCTGATAGCCACCGTTCACTGGTGAGAAACCTGTTGCCCGTTCCGTCACGCGGACGAAACAGATCATTCAGAGAATATGTAGGTATCAAGAAGCGTCTTGGGTTCTGGCGGGTTTGTTACCCAACCGGGCCCGGGCGCTCTCACGAGCGCGTACAAACTCGGTTATATGGTCAAGCCTCACGGGCAATTAGTACAGGTTAGCTCAACGCCTCACAGCGCTTACACACCCTGCCTATCAACCTCGTAGTCTACGAGGGCCCTACAGAAATCCGAAGATTTGGTGAGATCTCATCTCGAGGGGGGCTTCCCGCTTAGATGCTTTCAGCGGTTATCCCTTCCGAACATAGCTACCCGGCAATGCCACTGGCGTGACAACCGGAACACCAGAGGTTCGTCCACTCCGGTCCTCTCGTACTAGGAGCAGCTCCTCTCAAATCTCATACGCCCACGGCAGATAGGGACCGAACTGTCTCACGACGTTCTAAACCCAGCTCGCGTACCACTTTAAATGGCGAACAGCCATACCCTTGGGACCGGCTTCGGCCCCAGGATGTGATGAGCCGACATCGAGGTGCCAAACACCGCCGTCGATGTGAACTCTTGGGCGGTATCAGCCTGTTATCCCCGGAGTACCTTTTATCCGTTGAGCGATGGCCCTTCCATACAGAACCACCGGATCACTAAGACCGTCTTTCGACCCTGCTCGACATGTCTGTCTCGCAGTCAAGCGCACTTATGCCTTTACACGCAATGCATGATTTCCGACCATGCTGAGTGCACCTTCGTGCTCCTCCGTTACTCTTTGGGAGGAGACCGCCCCAGTCAAACTACCCACCACACACTGTCCTCGACCCGGATAACGGGCCTGAGTTAGAACCCCAACGTAACCAGGGTGGTATTTCAAGGACGACTCCACGGCAACTAGCGTCACCGCTTCAAAGTCTCCCACCTATCCTACACAAGTTAGGTCAAAGTCCAGTGTGAAGCTGTAGTAAAGGTTCACGGGGTCTTTCCGTCTAGCCGCGGGTACACGGCATCTTCACCGCGATTTCAATTTCACTGAGTCTCGGGTGGAGACAGTGTGGCCATCGTTACGCCATTCGTGCAGGTCGGAACTTACCCGACAAGGAATTTCGCTACCTTAGGACCGTTATAGTTACGGCCGCCGTTTACCGGGGCTTCGATCAGGAGCTTCGCCGAAGCTAACCCCATCAATTAACCTTCCGGCACCGGGCAGGCGTCACACCCTATACTTCCACTTACGTGTTTGCAGAGTGCTGTGTTTTTAATAAACAGTCGCAGCCACCTGGTATCTTCGACCGCCAACAGCTAACAGAGTAAATCCGATCACCATCAGCGGCGCACCTTCTCCCGAAGTTACGGTGCCATTTTGCCTAGTTCCTTCACCCGAGTTCTCTCAAGCGCCTTGGTATTCTCTACCCGACCACCTGTGTCGGTTTGGGGTACGATCGTTCGCAACCTGAAGCTTAGAGGTTTTTCTTGGAAGCATGGCATCAACTACTTCCCGCCCGTATAAAAGCGGTTCGTCATCACATCTCGGCCTTGAGAGGGTCCGGATTTACCTAAACCCTCAGCCTACCTGCTTAAACCTGGATAACCATCACCAGGCCAGCCTAGCCTTCTCCGTCACCCCGTCGCAGTTGCGTACGGTGCTGGAATATTAACCAGCTTCCCATCGACTACGCCTTTCGGCCTCGCCTTAGGGGTCGACTCACCCTGCGCCGATGAGCGTTGCGCAGGAACCCTTGGTCTTTCGGCGAGGAGGATTTTCACCCCCTTTATCGTTACTCATGTCAGCATTCGCACTTCTGATACCTCCAGCATGCCTCACGGCACACCTTCACAGGCGTACAGAACGCTCCTCTACCATGCAGCGCTTCATTTAGCCCTCTTTGTTCGCAGTCCTTCGACTTTGAAAGGCGCTTTGCCAGCAAACGCTTCGCGTTCGCTGTCAATCGCAATAGCAAAGAGCTAAATGAAGCGCTGCATCCGCAGCTTCGGTACACAGTTTGAGCCCCGTTACATCTTCCGCGCAGGCCGACTCGACCAGTGAGCTATTACGCTTTCTTTAAAGGGTGGCTGCTTCTAAGCCAACCTCCTGGCTGTCTGGGCCTTCCCACATCGTTTCCCACTTAACTGTGATTTGGGGACCTTAGCTGGCGGTCTGGGTTGTTTCCCTTTCGACGACGGACGTTAGCACCCGCCGTCTGTCTCCCTTGATTGCACTCACCGGTATTCGGAGTTTGCATGGGTTTGGTAAGTCGGGATGACCCCCTAGCCCAAACAGTGCTCTACCCCCGGTGGTGATACAAGAGGCACTACCTAAATAGCTTTCGAGGAGAACCAGCTATCTCCGAGCTTGATTAGCCTTTCACTCCTAGCCACAGGTCATCCCCTAATTTTTCAACATTAGTGGGTTCGGCCCTCCAGTTGATGTTACTCAACCTTCAGCCTGCCCATGGCTAGATCGCTCGGTTTCGGGTCTACTCCTACCGACTAAGTCGCCCTATTAAGACTCGGTTTCCCTACGGCTCCCCTATACGGTTAACCTTGCCAGTAAAAGTAACTCGCTGACCCATTATACAAAAGGTACGCAGTCACCCGCCGCTTCCCGAAAGAAGAGACAGGCTCCCACTGCTTGTATGCATCTGGTTTCAGGTTCTATTTCACTCCCCTCACAGGGGTTCTTTTCGCCTTTCCCTCACGGTACTGGTTCACTATCGGTCAGCTGAGAGTATTTAGCCTTGGAGGATGGTCCCCCCATGTTCAGACAAGGTTTCACGTGCCCCGTCCTACTCGATTTCACGTCCATACCGTTTTCGTTTACGGGGCTATCACCCTGTATCGCGTGACTTTCCAGACACTTCAACTAACGGTACAGATGCTTAAGGGCTGGTCCCCGTTCGCTCGTCGCTACTGAGGGAATCTCGGTTGATTTCTTTTCCTCCGGGTACTTAGATATTTCAGTTCCCCGGGTTCGCCTCTACACCCTATGTATTCAGGTGCAGATACCGTGCAAGCACGGTGGGTTTCCCCATTCGGAAATCCCCGGATCAAAGTCTGTTTGCTGACTCCCCGAGGCTTATCGCAAGCTACAACGTCCTTCATCGCCTTCAGCTGCCTAGGCATCCACCAGATGCACTTAAATGCTTGACCATATAACCCAGTCCGCACACTTCGCAGACCCGGTTGTCAGGTAACAACATTCGCCAGAATCACTCGTGATCTCCGCTTCGCGATCCGCACTCCTGAGGAGACGGAACTCGAACCTTCGACCTCGAGCTTTCCAAGACACATCTTGAATTAACTCCCGTTGGCCGTGCTAGCAGCCAACGGTTACCCGCGTTGATATTCGACTGAAAGTGGCCTGACCCTTGCGGGACGGCCGCAATCAGGAATAACAATGCGGCTACATATCTCTGAATTTTTAAAGAACGCGGCGACTCGCTTCGCAAGTCGCTTGGGAGTTCGCTCTGCGAACTCCGCGACGACCTGATGGAAAATCAGGTAACCGCCTGGCAGTTTCCAGCGCCGCCCGAAGGCACCGCGAAAAAAACCAACATTCAATATCCGCGATATCCGCTTCTCGCTACGCGAGCATTGAATGTTGGCTCTCGGTTTCGTTCCGACGACCTCCGTACAGGCAAGTGGTGGAGCCGAGGAGGATCGAACTCCTGACCTCCTGCGTGCAAGGCAGGCGCTCTCCCAGCTGAGCTACGGCCCCGTGATGATTCTCTACGCAACCACTCGATCCCCCCGAAGGCACCTGAACGGTGTCATCGAAGGTCTCTGTACCGGGCAACGCGCGAAAACACTGGTGGGTCTGGGTGGATTTGAACCACCGACCTCACCCTTATCAGGGGTGCGCTCTAACCAACTGAGCTACAGACCCTGTTCGGATGTCTCTAACTGCCTACTGAGCAAACCATTCGTGTGGGTGCTTCCCCACGGAAAACCGTGGGTGGTAACTCACCGTGAGCTTGGACCGATCTTCACCAGTCAGCGGATGCCGACCGATGTCAGGTCACTAAGGTTAAGGAGGTGATCCAGCCGCAGGTTCCCCTACGGCTACCTTGTTACGACTTCGTCCCAGTCATGAACCACACCGTGGTAACCGTCCTCCGAGGTTAGACTAGCTACTTCTGGTGCAATTCACTCCCATGACGTGACGGGCGGTGTGTACAAGGCCCGGGAACGTATTCACCGCGACATTCTGATTCGCGATTACTAGCGATTCCGACTTCAAGGAGTCGAGTTGCAGACTCCTATCCGGACTACGAGAAGTTTTTTGGGATTCGCTCACCTTCGCAGGTTCGCTGCCCTTTGTGCTTCCCATTGTAGCACGTTTGTAGCCCACCCCGTGAGGGCCATGATGACTTGACCTCGTCCCCGCCTTCCTCCGGTTTGTCACCGGCAGTCTCCTTAGAGTTCCCGGCATGATCCGCTGGCAAATAAGGATAAGGGTTGCGCTCGTTACGGGACTTAACCCAACATCTCACGACACGAGCTGACGACAGCCATGCAGCACCTGTCACTCGGTTCCCGAAGGCACCAAGGCATCTCTGCCAAGTTCCGAGGATGTCAAGGGGTGGTAAGGTTCTTCGCGTTGCATCGAATTAAACAACATGCTCCACCGCTTGTGCGGGCCCCCGTCAATTCATTTGAGTTTTAACCTTGCGGCCGTACTCCCCAGGCGGAGAACTTATCGCGTTAGCTGCGCCACTAAACCCTCAAGGGGCCCAACGGCTAGTTCTCATCGTTTACGGCGTGGACTACCAGGGTATCTAATCCTGTTTGCTCCCCACGCTTTCGCACCTCAGCGTCAGTATTGGTCCAGGAGGCCGCCTTCGCCACCGGTATTCCTTCCTATATCTACGCATTTCACCGCTACACAGGAAATTCTACCTCCCTCTACCATACTCTAGCCTGACAGTTTGGAATGCAATTCCCAGGTTAAGCCCGGGGCTTTCACATCCCACTTATCAAACCGCCTACGCGCGCTTTACGCCCAGTAATTCCGATTAACGTTCGCACCCTCCGTATTACCGCGGCTGCTGGCACGGAGTTAGCCGGTGCTTCTTCTGCAGCTAACGTCAAAACCGAGGAGGTATTAGCTCCCGGCATTTCTTCACTGCTGAAAGTGCTTTACAACCCTAAGGCCTTCTTCACACACGCGGCATCGCTGGGTCAGGCTTTCGCCCATTGCCCAAGATTCCCTACTGCTGCCTCCCGTAGGAGTCTGGACCGTGTCTCAGTTCCAGTGTGGCTGATCGTCCTCTCAGACCAGCTATGGATCGTCGCCTTGGTGAGCCTTTACCTCACCAACAAGCTAATCCAACGCAGGCTACTCCGATAGCGTGAGGTCCGAAGATCCCCCACTTTCCTCCTCCCGAAAGGAAGGAGCGTATGCGGTATTAGCTCGAGTTTCCCCGAGTTGTCCCCCACTACTGGGCATATTCCTACGCGTTACTCACCCGTCCGCCACTGTACTCACACCCGAAGGTGCTTTCTCGTTCGACTTGCATGTATAAGGCGTGCCGCCAACGTTCAATCTGAGCCATGATCAAACTCTTCAGTTTAATGAAGATTGTTTCGGCGAAACTGCTCCGTCGGTTTCACCCGACGAACCATACTGCTTCCGCTGAAACGGATATCAAATCGCTGCTCAATGAATCACGAGTGTTTGCTCGTTCTTCACGGTCATCACGCTTGATCAACGTGAATCCACCGGTGAATTACAAGCACCCACACGAATGGCTTGTTCAGTATTTTCGTTGTTAAAGAGCGGCCCTGAGAGCAGGTCCCCCAGGGCAAGGGCTGCGTATTATACGCAGGCGCCTATGCCTGGCAAGCGGCTTCGCAAAATATTTTTCATATCTCCCGAAAGCCGCGCCATCACTGGGTTTGAGCCCGATTTTTCGCCACCAGGTGCCAGTTTTTCTTGCCCCGGCGGAGAAGATAGAAGCGTCCGAAGAGCGCATCGGAGAAGTCCAGTTCTGATTCCGGATCCGCGACCACCGCCCCATTGACTCGCACCCCGCCACTGGTCACCAGCTTGCGGGCCTGGCTGCGTGACGGGGCGAGCCCGGCGTCGGCGAGCAGCGTCAGCAGGCCCACGGATTCCGACGCGACTGCGGTCGTGTCCATCCCGTCCTGGCGGAGCTGCTCGAGGTCCGGCTCGGTGAGCGCATCGACGGAGCCGCTGAACAAGGCCTCCGTGATCCGCTGCGCCGACTCGAGGGCGTCATCGCCGTGCAGCAACCGGGTGACCTCCACGGCCAGCGCCTTCTGGGCGGCACGGGCGCCGGGCGCCGCCTCGAGCGCCGCCATCAGCGCCTCGATCTCGTCCAGAGGCAGGAAAGTGAACACCTTGAGGAAGTGCGCCACATCCGCATCCGCCGTGTTCAGCCAGAACTGATAGAAGGCATAAGGCGAAGTCCGGGCACCGTCCAGCCAGACGGCCCCGGAGGCAGTCTTGCCGAACTTGGTACCGTCCGCCTTGGTAATGAGGGGTACCGTCAGCGCATAGGCTTCGCGACCCAGCTTACGGCGCACCAGATCCATGCCGGAAAGGATGTTGCCCCATTGATCCGAGCCACCAATCTGCACCGTGCAGTTGTGCCTCTCGGCCAGCTCCGCATAGTCCATGGCCTGGAGCAGCATGTAGCTGAATTCCGTGTAGGAGATCCCATGCTCGTCCCGGTCGAGCCGACCCTTCACGGACTCGCGCTGGATCATGGCATTTACGGAAAAATACTTGCCAATATCCCGCAGGAAGGAAATCACATCCAGATTGGCGGTCCAGTCAAGATTGTTTTCGATAACGGCGGCGTTGTTTCCCTCGAAGCTGACGAGCCGCTCGACCTGGCCGCGGATCCTGTCGACCCATCCGGCGACCACGTCGGTCTCGTTCAGCGAGCGCTCGTCGGTGCGGCCGGAGGGATCACCGATCAGCCCGGTGGCGCCGCCGAGGAGGAGAATGGGGCGGTGACCGTGCGCCTGAAAGCGGCGGAGCGTGAGCAGGGGCACGAGATTGCCGATGTGCAGGCTGTCGGCGGTCGGGTCGAAGCCGCAGTAGACCGTGCGCGAGCCTCCATCCAGATGGCCCGCCAACCCGGCCTCGTCAGACACCTGGGCGATGAGGCCCCGCGCTTTCAGCTCCCCGATCAGTGCATTTCCCACGTCCGGACCCCACCAGTTCGACCCGGCGCACGCCCGGCCTTTTTGAGACGACGCGCACCATATCAAAACCGCTTTGACACACAAGCACGGCCGGGCTGCGAAATGGCCCACATCCAGCACTTTCCAGGGTTTTCAACGGCCCGCAAATACATATACTGATCGTGCGGCAACCTGACCGTTCTGAGAAATGCTTCGTAACTGCCGGATATTGAACCGGTTATTACGGCCGCAAAAGCATAGCTGCAAAAGCTCGAGAAAGACGATCAGGCTCGTTTTTAACAAGGACATAAAAACCCGTCGTGAGGTTTCCCAGAACACATCTGGTCCTGGTCGCCCTGATCGGTCTCGGGCTCGCCTCCTTCGTGGTTGCAAAGTTCCGTGACGATGACGCCGGCGACCGCTTCAGCACCGACTCGGTGCTCAAGGAGATCCCCGAGCAGCCGCTTACCGGCCCCATTCCCGAGGTGAGCGAGGCCGAGCTACCGCTGGTGAACGAGATGCTCGCCGAGCCCGACCCCGACCCTGCTCCGGCACTGATCGAGAAAACGCGGGTGGTGGCGTCCGGTGACAGCCTGGCGCGAATCTTCGCGAGCCTCAAGATTCCGGCGCGGGAGCTCAAGCTGCTCGAGCAGACGAAGCCCTATGGCCAGCGATTGCACGAGATCTTCCCGGGACACAAGTTCCGCTTCACCATGAACGCCAGCAACGAGATCATCAAGCTCACCTACACACCCAGTCCGCTCGAGACGCTGGCATTCGAACGGGCTGGGGACGGCTTCATCGGCCGCGACGTGCAGCGCGAACCCGACGTGCAGACGGCCTACAAGCACGCGACCATCGATTCGAGCCTGTTCGTGGCCAGCCAGCGGGCCGGCCTTGACGATTCCCTGACCATGCGCCTCGCACAGATCTTCCAGTGGGACATCGACTTCGTGCTCGACATCCGCAAGGGCGATGAGTTCTACGTGCTGTTCGAGGAGCGCTACCTGGACGACAAGTTCATCGGCTACGGCGACATCCTGGCCGCGGAGTTCATCAACCAGAGCCATCCTTATCGCGCCGTCCGCTACGTCGACGGGGACGGCCGCAGCGGCTACTTCAATCCCGACGGCCAGAACATGCGCAAGGCGTTTCTGCGCGCGCCGGTGGAGTTCTCGCGCATCAGCTCCAACTTCAATCTGCACCGCAAGCATCCACTGTACAACCGGACCATGCCGCACCGGGGCATCGACTACGCGGCCCCGACCGGCACGCCGATTCTCGCGGCCGGCGACGGCAAGATCCTGGCCGCCTCGAAGACCAGCGCCAACGGGAACTACATCGTCCTGCAGCATGGTGAGCAGTTCGTGACCAAGTACCTGCACCTGTCGCGCTTCGCCCGCGGCATCCGCTCCGGCAGCCGGGTCGAGCAGGGTCAGGTGATCGGCTACGTGGGCTCAACGGGAGCCGCGACCGGACCGCACCTGCACTACGAGTTTCTCGTCAATGGCGTGCACATGAACCCGCGGACCGTGAAGCTGCCCGACGCCAAGCCGATCCCGGTAGCGGAACAGACCCGGTTCGCCAGCACCACCACGCCCTACTTCCACCTGCTCGACGACTTCAAGCAGCAGCAGCTCGCCCTCGCCCGGTAGGGCACCGTGTCTATCGAACGCCGCCTCTACGTCGGCAGCATCTCGGGCACCAGCGTCGATGGACTCGACCTGGCGTTGCTCACGGTCGGCAGCGATGCCCGCCCGGCAGCTGCAGACACGCACACCGAAGAAGTGCGCATCCGCTTCGGACCCGCCGCCACCGTGCCGTTCCCGGCACCGCTGCGCGCGGCGCTGCTGGCGCTCGGGCAACCGGGCGCGGACGACCTGGATCGGATCGGCCAGGCCGATGCCGAGCTCGGCCGGTTCATCGGTGAGGCGATCAACGCCTTTCTCGCGCAGCACGCCGTCGCCGCTGCCGACGTGAGCGCCATCGGCAGCCACGGCCAGACGATTCGGCACCGCCCCGACCTGCCTGCTCCGTTCACCTGGCAGATCGGCGATCCGAACCAGATCGCCGAGCAGACGGGCATCACCACCGTGGCCGACTTCCGGCGCCGCGACATGGCGGCAGGCGGCCAGGGCGCGCCGCTGGTCCCGGCGTTTCACGAGGCCCTGTTCCGCCGCCAGGACGAGTCGCGGGTGATCGCAAACATCGGCGGCATCGCCAATATCACTCACCTCTGCGCAGACCCGATGCGCCCGGTCACCGGGTTCGATACGGGTCCCGGCAATGCTCTGCTCGACGCCTGGTGCGCCGCGCATACGGGCCGGCCGATGGACGTCGACGGGACCTGGGCCCGCTCCGGGACGCTGGTGAACCCGCTGCTCGAGGCACTCCTCGGCGAGCCGTATCTTGCCGAGCCACCACCGAAGAGCACGGGTCGAGAGTCGTTCAATCTCGCCTGGCTCGAACGCTACGAGCCCGCCGCACACGCCCCCGAGGACGTGCAACGCACGCTGCTCGAGTACACGGCGATCAGCCTCATCGAGGCGATCGCCCGATGGGCAATGCCTGCGGAACGCCTCGTGGTCTGCGGCGGGGGCCGCCGGAACGGTTTTCTCATGGAACGGCTGGCGGAGCTGACATCCATGCCCGTCGAGGTGAGCGAGCTGCTCGGCTACGACGGAGATGCCATGGAAGCGGCCGCCTTCGCCTGGCTCGCGTCGCGCCGGCTCGCTGCGCTGCCCGGCAACGCGCCGGATGTTACCGGTGCGGACGGATTGCGCGTCCTGGGTGCGATCTACCCGGGGCGCCCGACGCCCGATGGGTAGGGATCAGATGGCGAAGGAGTTGCCGCAGCCACAGGTGGAAGCGGCGTTGGGGTTGGTGACCACGAACTGGGCGCCCTGCAGGTCCTCCACATAGTCGATTTCCGAGCCGAGCAGGTACTGATAGCTCAGTGGGTCCACCACCAGGGTAACCCCTTCGGTCTCGACCACCGCGTCGTCTCCCGCCACCTCCTCGTCGAAGGTGAAGCCATAGGAAAACCCGCTGCATCCGCCGCCCGCTATGAAGACACGCAACTTCAGCCCGTCGTTGCCCTCGACGCTGATGAGTTGCCGCACCTTGGCCGCGGCCTGTGTGGAAAATCCGATATCCGCCTGCATGTCAGTTAGACCCGAACGGGCTCCGATGGTTCGTCGCGCGGGCCCGGACCGGAGATTATTCGCCAGCGCCGGGAGCCCGGTCAACCGGGCCGGTCAGTCGACCTTGGCGGCGTTCTCGGCCTCCGGGAAAGGGTGCACGTTCGGCTGCTCCTGGCCCAGGGACTCATCGTGCACGAGCTGTCCGTCGACCATGGCACCGAGCTGCATCTCGATGAGCTTGTAGTACACGTTGCCTTTGACCTCCGCATTCTGGGCGAGCTCGATGCGGTTCGTGGCGTACACGTTGCCTTCCACGTGGCCGTTGATGACCACGTTCGGCACGCGAATCTCGCCGGTCACCGCGCCGTCGTCGCTGACCACCACGGTGGCATCGGTCGACGCGTCGGCCGTGACGTTGCCCGTCACGTGACCGTTAATATAAAGCTGATTGACAAAATGTACGTCGCCGGTCACTTCCGTGTTGGCCGCGATCAGCGTCACGCCTTTCTCTGCCGTTCTCTTTCTGCTTTTCATGCTGCTCCTAGCTCTGCCGCCTGCGCCTTTTACGCTCGAAGGGCCGATCGTGGAGGCGCCGCGGGTCGCGCCCAGGACGTCGAAAGCGAACCCGAAACCCGCCATGTTATGCCTACCGCTGCCGTGTTTGTACCGCGTCTTAAGGACGGGTACGAACGCCTCAGCCCGCCACGGTCCAAGCAAACGTCCGGCTGAGCGGCTCGGCGCTGGCACCGCGCCGGTCCGCCTCCACGACCACCTGCTCGGGTTCGAAGCCCGGCGGCAACCGCATTACGCCGGTGAGGTCCTGGAAATACCGGAACCGGAACTTGAGAGGATAGTTCCCTTCCTCGCCGATTTCTGTGAGCGGCAGCACCTGCTTGAGCGCCCCCGTCGCGGAATCGCTACCGTCCATCGCCGCCCCTCCTGCCGCCGCCGTCATCCGGCCGTGCACGGTTACGGTGACCGAGCCCTGCACCCAGTCACGCCGGGAAGCCACCTGCGTCAGCAGCAGGTGGAACGTGTAGCGGTCGGGGTCCTTGGGGGTCAGCTCGAAGTCCGCAATCTGCAGACCCCGGTCGAGGGAAGACGGGGCCATCAGGCTCTTGTAGAAGGTGACCTCCTCGGTCAGTGAGGCCACCTTGTCGCGCAGCTCGCGAATGCTCTCCTTCAGTGTCTGCGCCGCATCGCGGTCGACGGTCCGCGCCAGATCCGCGTCCACGAGCTGCGCCTGAAGGCGTGCGAGGGCAGCCTCGTTCGCCTCGTTCAGCCGCTCCACCGATACAACGTGCACGTCGTCGACCTTCGCGGTCGCCCGGCCGAGCCAGTAGCCGCCGACGGCCCCCCCGGCCGACAGTACCACCACGGCGAGAAGTGTCAGCCACGGACGCAGGGGATGATGCGACACCACGCGAACCGTCTGGGTACGGTTGAACCAGGACTGCTTCTCTGCCATCAACTGCCTTCGCCTGCGGCTCGGTGCTTATACTATCTCGTCACGGCCAGGATCTCGCCCGCGGGCCGACCGGCCAGCACAGGAGCGACATCCCTGAAACTGCCTCGCTACATACGGCCGGACTTCTTTCAGCGGCAGCTTGCCAACGTCGAAGCGCTGCCCCAGCTGTCGCTGCTCGCCATCGCCGTGGGATTGTTCACGGGCACGGTCATTCTGTTGTTTCGTGCGAGCATCGAGGTCCTCGCAAGCGCCCTGCTGCCGGCCGGCAGCGAATCCTTCGAGCTCCTGCCCTACGCGCAGCGCTTCGGGTTGCCCGTGCTGGGCGCGCTGCTGCTGGGCGCCGTTCTGAATCGTCTGCCCCCGACGGAGCGGCGGGTGGGCGTACCGCACGTGATGGAGCGCCTGAGTCGCCACCAGGGCAACCTGCCCGCCCGGAACGCTCTGGTGCAGTTCTTCGGTGGCATCGTCGCTCTGGTGGCCGGTGTCTCCGGTGGCCGCGAAGGCCCTGCCGTGCACCTGGGATCCGCCAGCGCCAGCCTCATGGGCCAGGCGCTCAACCTGCCGAACAACAGTGTCCGGGTGCTGGTCGCCTGCGGCGCCGCGGCCGCCATCGCGGGGTCGTTCAACACGCCGCTGGCCGGCGTCATCTTTGCCATGGAAGTGGTGATGATGGAGTACACCCTCGGCAGCTTCATCCCGGTGATCGTCGCGTCCGTGACGGCCACGGTGATGTCCCGATACTTCTTCGGCGACGAGCCCGCCTTTCTCATCGCGCCCCAGCAGATGCGCTCTCTGGCAGAGCTCCCGTTCATCGCCGTGTCCGGCCTGGTGGTGGGCTGCGTCGCAACGGCCTTCAACATGGCCGTGCAGGCGTTCACGCGCCTGAGGGCCTGGCCCTACTGGATCCGCGCTCTGCTGGCGGGCCTCATGACCGCGCTGGCAGCGCTCTCCACGCCGGCAGTCATGGGTGTGGGCTACGACACGGTGAGCGCGACGATGCTCGGCGAGATCGCGCTTACGTCGCTCGTGCTCATTGTGCTGTTGAAGTCCGTCACCAGTGCCGCCGCCGTCGGGCTCGGTCTGCCGGTCGGCCTCATCGGTCCCACCTTCGTCATCGGCGCCGCCCTCGGCGGTATTCTCGGCTACATCGGCGACTATCTGCAGCCAGCTGCCGGCATCAGCATCGGCCTGTACGTGATGCTGGGTATGACGGCGATGATGGGCGCCGTGCTGCAGGCCCCATTGGCGGCGCTGGTGGCCGTTCTCGAGCTGACAGCCAACCCGAGTGTGCTGCTACCGGCCATGCTGGTGATCGTCGTGGCATCCCTGACCAGCTCGGTGATCTTCCGACAGAAGTCGGTCTTCCTGTCGACTCTGGACATCCTCGGACTAAAATACCCTCCGGATCCGATCACCCGGCACCTGCAGCGGGCTGGCGTCGCCTCGATCATGAACCGCGACTTGGTGCGCCTCGCACAGAGCGCACCGGAGGCGGAGGTCCGCTCGGCGATGGCTGCAAAGCCTATGTGGGTAGTCGTCGAGTCGGAACCGGGCCAGATCCGCTGCGTGCTGCGCGGCTCCGATCTGCAGGTGCACCTGGATGGGCTGGCCGGCGCTTCCGCCGCCACCGGCACCCAGGGTGATGCGGCAGCGGCAGAGGGCGCCCGGGACGCCGAGATCGACCTGATGCAGATCCCCGGTGAGCGCCTGGACGTGGCGAACCTGGACTATCGCGCGAGCCTGGCCGAGGCCCAGGCGGTGCTCAAGGAGCGGGAAACGGAGGCGCTGTGCATCCGTCGGGCCAGGGCGCCGCTCATCGAGTCGGTCCTCGGCGTGGTCACGCAGCAGGACATAGACAACTATCGCGATCGCGGAGCATGACCAGCACCATGAGCAGCGCTTATCTCTGGCTGAAAGCCTTTCACATCATCTTCGTGGTCACCTGGTTTGCCGCCCTGTTCTATCTGCCGCGGCTGTTCGTCTACCACAGCACCACCGAGGACGAGGCCGGCAAGGCGCGCTTCAGGATGATGGAGGACAAGCTGTACCGGATCATCATGCGCCCCTCCATGCTGGCCACCGTGATACTCGGCCTCGCGGTGCTGTATCTCACCTGGGACGCCTACTCCGGCAGCGCGTGGCTCTGGATCAAGCTCACTGGCGTGGTGGTATTGCTCGGCTATCATCATTACTGTGCTCGACTGATCCGCGCTTTCGCCGTCGACGAGAATCCGCACAGCGAGCGCTTCTACCGCATCTTCAATGAGGTGCCGGCACTGCTGCTGGTTCTGATCGTCGTCCTCGTCGTGGTTAAACCTTTCTGATCGCAGGCTCATGAACACCGAAAACTCCAGGAAGCTCATCGAACGCGCCCGTCTGTCCATTCCCGGGGGTGTCAACTCGCCGGTTCGAGCCTTCAACGGCGTCGGCGGCACGCCACTGTTCTTCGAGCGGGGCGAAGGCGTGTACCTGACGGATGCGGACGGCAACCGCTTCATCGACTACGTCGGCTCCTGGGGGCCGATGCTGCTCGGTCACGGGCACCCGGACATCGTTCGCGCGGTCCAGGATCAGGCGGCACGTGCGCTGGGATTCGGCGCTCCGACGGAGCTCGAGATCGAGCTCGCGGAGCAGGTGATCGCCATGGTCCCCGGAATCGAGCGGCTGCGCATGGTGAGCTCCGGCACGGAAGCGACCATGTCGGCCATCCGCCTTGCCAGAGGCTTCACCGGCCGCGACATGATCCTGAAGTTTGCCGGTTGCTACCACGGACATTCGGACTCGCTGCTGGTCAAGGCCGGCTCCGGATTGCTCACGCTCGGCATTCCCAACTCGCCAGGGGTCCCGGCCGCGGTAGCCGCGAACACGCTCACGGTGCCGTTCAACCACCCCGAGGCGGTCGCAGCGGTGTTCGAACGCTATCCGGATCAGATCGCCTGCGTGATCGTCGAGCCGGTCGCCGGCAACATGGGCTGCATTCCACCCGAGCCCGGCTTTCTGGAGGCACTGCGGGAGACCACCACCGCCCACGGCGCGCTGCTCATCTTCGACGAGGTGATGACCGGCTTCCGCGTCGCCCGCGGCGGCGCCCAGGCCCGATACGGGGTGACCCCCGATCTGACTACCCTCGGCAAGGTCATCGGCGGCGGTCTGCCCGTCGGCGCGTTCGGCGGAAGATCCGACATCATGGCCCGGGTCGCGCCGGAGGGCGACGTGTACCAGGCCGGCACGCTGTCGGGCAACCCGCTGGCGACCGTCGCAGGCCTGACCATGCTGAGGGCGCTCGACGACGCGCTCTACGAGCAGCTCGAAGCGCGCACCGTCTATCTGGCCGAGGGACTCGCAGCGCGGGCGCGGGCCGCCGGCCTCACGGTGACGGTGAACTGCGTGTGCGGTATGTTCAGCCTGTTCTTCACCAGCGGCCCGGTGTCCGAGTTCGACAACGTGGCAAACGCGGACATCGGTCGTTTCAACCGGTTCTTTCACGCGATGCTGGAGCAGGGCGTGTATCTGGCACCCTCTGCCTTCGAGGCGGGATTCGTCTCGGCGGTGCACACCACCGAGGTGCTCGACGAAACGCTACGCGCCGCGGAAGCGGCGTTTGCCACGCTGGATTCCTGAACCGGCATTTCCTCAACGCAGCGGGACACTAGGTGACTGACAAGATGTACGACGTCTACGGGCTCGGCAACGCACTGGTCGACATGGAGTTTCCCATCGACGACGGCTTCCTGGCCACGCACGGCATTCCGAAAGGGCACATGACCCTGGTCGACGAACCGACCATGCAACGGCTTGTGGAAGGCCTCGACGGGCGTTCGCCGACGCTCATGAGCGGGGGCTCGGCCGCCAACACCCTGATCGCCGTGCAGGGATTCGGCGCCCGTACCTTCTACTCCTGCAAGGTCGCCGACGACGAGACGGGCCGGCACTTTCTCGACGACCTGGCGGCGGCCGGCGTCGTCACCAACAGGAACGCCGCCGATGCTGACGGCAGATCAGGTCGTTGCCTGGTGCTGATCACCCCCGATGCGGAACGATCCATGAACACCTACCTCGGCATCTCCAGCGAGCTCACGCGCCTGGAGCTCGACGAGGAAGCGCTGGCACGTTCCCGCTACTTCTACGCCGAAGGCTACATGAGCTCGGCCGAAGGGAGCCGGGAGGCCGCAATCGCCGCACGCTCGATGGCGGAGGAAGCCGGGGTCAAGACGGCCGTCTCACTGTCGGACCCGAGCATGGTGGAGTTCTTCCGCGAGTCGCTGGAAGCGATTCTCGGCAACGGCGTCGACCACCTGTTCTGCAACGAGGAGGAGGCGCTCACCTGGGCCCGGACCGACCGGATGGACATCGCAGTGGCCGAGCTCAAGGACATCGGCCAACACCTGAACGTGACGCTCGGCGCCAAGGGCAGCCTCGCGGTGACGCCCGAAGGACAGACCCTGGTGCCGGGATTTCCTGTCAAGGCCGTGGACACTACCGGCGCCGGCGACATCTACGCGGGCGGCTGCCTGTACGGCTGGACCCAGGGCATGGAGGCCGCGGAGTCCGCGGCACTCGGCAACTTCTGCGCGGCAACGCTGATCCAGACCTACGGCGCGCGCCTGCGGGATACGGCGCAGTACGCCCGGACCCTGGAGTCGTTTCAGACGCGCTGATCGCGTAGATCCACCGGCAGCGGCGTCGCCACCCGGATCTCGTCCGGCGCGATCGTGCAACCGAACGCATGAACCTCGAGACCCGCCGCTGCTGCCTGCCGCACGGCGGCCCCGTATCCCGGATGGATCTCGTCCGCCAGGCTCGCCCGGCGCACGCCCGTGTGCTGAACACAGAAAATCAGCGCCGCCCGCTCGCCCTCGGCGAGACGCCGCTCGAGCGCGCGGACATGCTTCACCGCCCGGTCGCTGACCGCATCGGGAAAGCTGCCGCGGCCCTGCCCGTCGCAAAGGGTCATGTTCTTGACCTCCACGTAGCACGGCTTGCCCGCCTCGTCCTCGAGTAGAAAGTCGAAGCGGCCGGACTCGTCCGGGATCGGCGCCTCGGCCCGCACCAGCCGCGTGCCGGCGAACGGCGTCAGCAGATCGTCCCTCAGCGCTTCCCCGATCAGGTGGTTGGCCCGGGCCGTGTTCACGCCGACGAGCCCGTTTGCACTGGCGACCACCTCCAGGGTGTGCCGGTACTTGCGTTTCGGATTGTCGGAATCGGAGTACCAGACCTCTGATCCGGGATCTGCGCAACCGAGCATGGCCCCGGTATTGGGGCAGTGCACGGTGAGCCGTCGACCATCGGCGGCGATGACATCGGCGAGGAATCGTTTGTAGCGGCGTTCCAGATGCCCGGCCGCGAGCGACGGCTCGAATCTCAAGCCACGCCCCAGTCCGCAAGCGCCCGGCCGATACGTTCCACCCCCAGATCGATGTCGTCCTCGCCGGTGGTGTATGCGAACCGCACGTACCGCTCGGCGGCACAGGTCCCGAAGTCGATGCCGGGCGTGACCGCCACCTGATACTCGTCGATCAGGCGCCAGCAGAACGTCTCCGAATCCATGCCGGTGCGGGAGACATCCACGTAGAGATAGAAGGCGCCTTCGGGCGCCACGGGGATCTCGAGGGACAATGCCTCGAGCCCGGCCGAAAGCCGGTCGCGCCGCTCGGCAAACTTCTGGCGTCGCGCTTCGTGAATCTCCATGGCGTCGTCGTCGAACGCCGCCAGCGCCGCGTGCTGGGCGATGCTGGACGGCGAGATGAACAGGTTCTGGGCCAACCGGCTGACACCGTCGAGGTACGACTCCGGCAGCACCATCCAACCGAGACGCCAACCCGTCATGCCGAAATACTTGGAAAAACTGTTCAGCACCACGATGTCCGGATCCACCGACAGGCCGGTGCGGTACTCCGGTCCGGCATCGGCGTAGATCAGGCCCTGATAGATCTCATCCAGCAGAAACGTACCCCGACGGTCGTGCACCGTGCGGATGAGCGCCTCGAGCGTGTCGCGCGACGTCACGACCCCCGTGGGATTGGCCGGCGAGCCGAGCAGGAATCCTCTGGTTCTTTCCCCCCACACGGACGCCAGCACTCCGGGCGACACCTGGAAACCGTCTGCCGCCGTGACCGGGACCCGTACGGGCACTCCGTTGGTCACCCCGACGAACACCTCGTTGCAGGGGTATCCGGGGTCCGGCATCAGGATCTCGTCACCCGGGTTGATCAGCAGTGCGGCGAGCAGCAGCAGGCCACCGCTCGCTCCTGCCGTGATCACGATGCGCTCAGGGGCGACGGTCACGCCCGCCACATCGGCGTAGTAGACGGCGATCCGCTCGCGCAGCGCCGGTATGCCGAGGGCCTGGGTGTACTTGGTGTACCCCCCGCTCAGGGCAGCGTGACCGGCCGCCACGATCGGGGCAGCGGTGGCGAAGTCCGGCTCCCCCACCTCGAAGTGCACCACCCGTTGGCCCGCTGCCTCCAGGCTCTTGGCCCGCTCCATCAGCTGCATGACCCGGAAGGGGGCAATCTGTTTCAGTCTGTCGGCGGTCATACGCGCACCCATCATGCTCGCTCCGCGCCTGGAACGACAAGTGCAGGCAGCCTGTCGGCACCGGAAACGGGCCGTAAAACGTGCACAAAAAACTCAGCGAAAGGCTGTGGCGATCGGTGAGAGGTTCTGGTAGTTTACGCGCCCTTCGAATCGGGGTGGCTTCCCTCCCACCGTTTCGAACGGCTCAGGCGTCCGCTCTCTTCCCGGAAAGCGGTCCGTCATTTGAAGAGGATTGAATCAAGTATGGCGTCTACAGCGCGCAAGAAATCTGCTTCGAAGGCGGTGGATTCACCGTTCAAAAACTTTACCCCCTACAAACCCAAGAAGAACGAGCCCTACATGAGCGAGGGCCAGGTCGAGCACTTCCGCAACATTCTCCGCAAGTGGCGCCAGGAGCTCATGGAGGAGGTGGACCGCACGGTGCACCACATGCGGGATGAGGCGGCCAACTTTCCCGACCCGGCCGACCGCGCCACCCAGGAGGAGGAGTTCAGCATCGAGCTTCGCACCCGGGACCGCGAGCGCAAGCTGATCAAGAAGATCGATCAGACGATCGACCGGATCGACCAGGAAGACTTCGGCTACTGCGACACCTGCGGTGTGGAAATCGGTCTGAGACGCCTGGAAGCGCGACCCACTGCCACCCAGTGCATCGACTGCAAGTCTCTGGACGAGATCAAAGAGAAGCAGCTGCACGGCTGACCGGGTCCGGCCTGGCGCTGCCATGAATGCTGGCGCGGGCCGGTTCGCTCCCTCACCGACCGGCCCGCTTCACGCCGGCTCCCTGCTGGCGGCCACCGCCAGCTATCTGGACGCCCGCTCCCGCGGGGAGCGCTGGTTGCTACGAATAGACGACCTGGATCGGCCACGGGTTGCGCGCGGCGCCGAGAGCAGGATTCTCGCCACGCTCGAGGCCCACGGGCTGAGCTGGGACGGACCCGTCATCCGGCAGCGCGATCGGATCCAGGCTTACCGCAGCGCACTCGATACGCTGGCCGGGAAGGGCCTGCTCTTCTACTGCACCTGCTCGCGCAAGATGCTGGCGGGTCAACCCGTGTATCCCGGAACGTGCCGCGGGCATTCCGCCCCCCGCCGGAACGCCGCCGTGCGCGTCCGAGTCGACGACCACCAGATCCGTTTCGACGACCTGATAGCGGGCCGGTGCAACGACCACCTGCGGACGAGCTGCGGCGACTTCGTGGTCCGACGGCGGGACGGCATCATCGCCTATCAGCTCGCCACTGCCGTGGATGACGGAAGCGAAGAGATCACCCGGGTGGTTCGCGGCGGCGACCTGCTCGACAACACGGCCCGACAGATCTTTCTCATGGAGTGCCTCGGCCTCTCTGTGCCCGTCTATGCCCACCTGCCGGTGCTGGTCGACGGGAAGGGCCGCAAGCTTTCCAAGCAGACCGGCGCGCCGCCGGTCGATGACCACCGGCCCACCGCCAACCTGCTCGCCGCGTTCGCACATCTTGCCCTCGACCCGCCCCCGGAGGCTGCCGGCTGGTCGCCGGCCCGGTTGCTCGAATGGGGGACGGCACGCTTCGACGTGAGGCGGATCCCCGGCGGCGAGGTACCCCAGGTTCCCGCGGGCTGACGGCGCTGGCAGCTGCGTATTTTGGTAACATCCGCTTCCACATGAAGCAGATACTCGTGCTGGATCCGGAGTCGCCCCAATCGCGACGCGTCGTCGGCCTGCTGGCAGCCCAGGGCTACGAGCCGATACCAGTTCCCGATCAGGCAGCGCTCCAAGAACGGTCGGCCACCGCCAGCGCCCTGGTCTGCAGCGCGTCGCGGGCCGACGATGTGCTCGGTGCGGCCACCGTGCCGGTGATCGTACTGGACGATGTGCCCGAGATCCGTCGTGCGGTGGCCAGTATCCGTGCAGGCGCGAGCGACTATCTCCCCGGTAACTGCAGTCAGGCGGAGCTCGCCGAATCCGTGGACCAGATCCTCGCGGAATGCGAGGCCGACTGGGAATCCCGACTGCCCATGATCGGTGCCAGCGCACCCATGCGCGCGCTGGCGGACAGCATCGCCAAGGCGGCTCGCACCGACTCACCGGTCCTGATCACG
>JASFLG010000014.1:0-21534 GCA_050118205.1 Pseudomonadales bacterium | reverse complement strand
GGCGAAGTGAGCAGTGCTGAAGAGACCGGGACCGGAGCTGATGGTGCCGAACCAGGACCGGCCGACTTTGCGGGGGTGACCGATGAGATCTGATTTGCTGTTGCTCCCGCGCCTGACGCTGGCTGGCGCCGTGCTGCTCTTCGCGGTCGGGTGCGCATCGACCGGCTCGGGGCCCGACACGAAGGCCGGTAAAGCGTCGGAGCCGGCGAAGAGCCACCCGATGCCGACGCTCTCCCGTGACGGCGATCTGGGGTTCAGCGTCACCGAGGTGGTTCGGATCGACAGCGATGTCCGGCGCGATTACCAGCAGGCGCTGGGACTGCTCCACGCCGGCCAGCTCGAGGCCGGAATCGATCTGCTGGAGTCCGTCGTTGCGCGGGCACCGGACGTTACCAATCCCTACATCGACCTTGGTGTGGCTTATGCCGAGCTCGACCAGCTGGACAAGGCGGAGGAAAACCTCAAATCGGCTCTGTCGCTCGCGCCGAATCACCCGGCGGCGCTGAATGAAATGGGCATCGTCTACCGGCGAACCGGCAGGTTTGCTGACGCCAGAGAGAGCTACGAGAAGGCCCTCACCATCTATCCCGGCTTTCACTACGCGTTGCTGAATCTCGGCGTGCTCTGCGATCTCTATCTGGACGATCTGACCTGTGCGTTGAACAACTACGAGCGTTATGCCGACATCGTCACGGACGACGACGAGGTCGGCATCTGGATTGCGGACATCAAGAACCGGCTCGAGGCCGGACAGGAGTGAGTGCATGCGCAGCCTCGTGATCTTCCTCACATTTCTCGTGTCTGCAGCGAGCGCCTGGGCGCAGGAGCAGGCGCCGGGCAGCGAGCCGGGTCAGGCGAAGACCCTGTCCGGAATGTCGGTGCTCGGCAACAACGAGGCGCCCAAGGCCCTGGTGCTCGTGCCGTGGAAGAGTTCTCAGATCGGGGATGGCATCGGCATCGTGGAAAGCCTGAGCAATCGCCCGATGCCGGTCGACCGCGACGTCTTCAGCCGCGAGCTTGACTACTACGAGATCCGCACCGGTTCCCCGGAAGCACCCGCGTCGCCGACGGACGACCTGGCGGTCGGCAGCCGCTGATCGGCCGCCTGTAGGGCGCTGTCGGGGAAAAAGATCCCCTTTCGTCGGGTTACGTGCGCTCCATCACTACGCGATTCGTTCGGACGCAATAGTCTCACTGTTCGGGGATTGTAAGGGACCAGTCCCGCCCGATTACCCAGCTCTTTCGAAGAGGAATTAGTCATGGATGTTTTCTACTCAATCGTCGGATTCTTCTCGTCCGGTGGGTTGTTCATGTATCCGATCCTGCTGGTGTTCGCGGTGGGTACCGCGATTGCCGTGGAGCGGTTCATCACCCTCTCCGCGATCACCCAGAAGAACGATGCTGCCTGGCGTGCTCTGCAGCCACTGCTGAATCAGGGCGACTTCGATAAGGCCCGTGAGATGGCCTCCAGCGAAGATTCCATCATGGCGCGGATCCTGACTCTGGGTCTGGCGCTTCAGGGTGCGGTTCGCCGTCGCGAGGACGTTGAGATCGCCATGGAGGAAGGGATGACCGAGGTGATCCCTCAGCTCGAGAAGCGCACGCCCTACGTAGCTCTGGCCTCCAACATCGCCACGCTGCTCGGTCTGCTCGGGACGATCATGGGTCTGATCCAGGCGTTCACGGCCGTCGCTAACGCGAATCCCGCCGAGAAGGCGGATCTGCTCTCGGCGAGCATCTCCGTGGCCATGAACACCACGGCCTTCGGCCTGATGGTGGGTATTCCGCTGCTGATCGTGCATGCGGTGCTCACCAGCAAGACGAACGAGATCGTGGACGGACTCGAAATGGCATCGGTGAAGGCGCTCAGCGTGATCACCTCGCGTGCCCGGCGGCAGGTGGACCTGGCTGCCTGATTGACCGCAAGAACGGGGACGAAACATGGCCCGCAAGCATCACTACAGACGGCGATCCAAGGAGCAGCCGAACGAGCTGGATGTCACCACCTTCCTCAACCTCATGGTGGTTCTGGTGCCGTTCCTGCTCATCACCGCGGTCTTCTCGCGCATCGCGATCGTAGAGTTGAACCTGCCTTCCAGCACCGGTGACGGGTCGAAGCAGGAACCGGAGTTCCGTCTGGAAGTCATCGTTCGCGAGAGTGGGCTGGAGATCGGTAACGGTCGGTCGGTGATCGCGGCGCTGCCCAAGAAGGACGGCGAGTACGACCTCAAGACACTCTCGAAATACGTGGTGTCGCTCAAGGAGGACTACCCGAAGACCGAGGCGGCTTCCGTGCTGCTCGAGCCGACGATCCCGTATGACTATCTGATTCAGGTGATGGACGTCGTACGCAGCGTGCCGATACCTGCGCCGGAGGACGATGAGGAAGCGTTCACGCAGCTCGCGTTGTTTACCCAGATCTCCGTCGGAGAAGCACCGTGAAGACCACGCGCCGCATGAAGCGGATGACCCGGAACAAGGTCCAGATCGCGAAGATGAATCTGACCTCGCTGATGGATGTGTTCACCATTCTGGTCTTCTTCCTGCTGGTCAACTCGGGTTCGCCGGAAGTGCTGGAAACGCCGAAGGACCTGGTGCTGCCTGAATCGGTGATCGAGTCCAAGCCCAGGGAGACGGTGGTCATCTTCATCGGCACGAAAAACGTGGTGGTGCAGGGTGAACCGGTCGCGTCCGTCGAGTCCATCGCCAGTATGGGCGACGGGGAGATCGGGCCGATCATTGACCGGCTCGCGCAGCTCGAGGACCGGATCATCGGCACCAGCACCAAGGAGGTGGCCGGCAGCAGAGAGGTGACCGTTCTGGCCGACCGATCGATCCCGTTCGACGTGATTCGCAAGGTGATGTCCACCTGCACCGGACAGGGCTTCAGCCGTATCTCTCTCGCCGTGATCCAGAAAGCCCCGCCAGGGGAGGCTGACAGCCAGGTAGCGCAGATCTGAAGGATAGAAACGCATGAGCGCCCTGACCGAATCGTATTCCGAGGAAGAGCAGCGACTGCGCGACGAGCTCGTCGACGCGGAAAGCGTGCTCGCCGGGTATCAATCCGAGCTGGCCGTCGTCGATGCCCAGTGGGAGGCGGTCGCCGAGAAACAGTCCCAGTACGAGCCGCTGGAGTCGGCCTGCCAGAGCATCGAACGGCTGGCTGAGGCAGGGCTCTCTCGCGTTTTCTGGGGCGACCGCGCAACCGACGACGAGGTGAGCACGCACCTGGCCGAGGTGCGGGAGCAGATCGAAGCCGTGGCGGGAGAGGCCCTGGAAATCGAGTCGCGCCGCGATGCCACCAGAAGGAAAGTCAGACAGCAGCTCGACACCGTATCGCTGATCGAGGGGGATCTCATCCAGGCCGCCGAGGATGAGGAACGCCGGCGACAGGAGTGGGTCGTCGAGCGTGACGCGCCCGAGATCCCCCGGCGTCTGCAGGTCCTGCCATGGGCGCGGAATCTGGACGACGACACCCGCTTCCGGAAGATGCTGCTCGCTTCCGCCCTGGTGAGCGTGATCCTCGGCTTCATCATTCCGCTCATCGACATCCCGATCCCGGATCGCGAGGAGGTTACGGAGGTCCCTGAACGTTTCGCGCGCCTGATCCGCAAGGAACCGTTGCGCCCGATGCCGGAAGCGCAGCCGGTGCGGGAGCGGAAGGTGGAAGAGAAGCCCCAGGAGGTGAAGCCGGAACCGAAGCCCGAACCGAAGCCCGAAACGCAGGTGGCGGAGACCAAGACGGCACAACCGGAGGTGGCGCCCGAAGCGCCGCGTGACCGGGTGGCGTCTGCCGGTCTGCTGGCGTTCCGGGAGAGCTTCTCCAATCTGGCCGAAGGGCGCCCTTCCGCTCGTCTCGGCAGCGAGGCCCGCGTGAGCAGCGCCGGTGAGAAGGCCGCCGGCATGCCGGAGCGCTCCATGATCGCGACGAGCGGTCCCGGCAGTAGCGGCGGCATCAACCTGGCGAGCCTGAGCCGTGACGTCGGCGGCGGCGGTGGAGACGGCGAGCAGATCGAAGGTGTGGCGCTGAGCCGGGTCGCCAGCTCGATCGGAGGAAGCGGATCCAACGACCGGCCGCTCGCCTCCGGGGCTCTGGCGGGACGGACGGACGAAGAGATTCAGATCGTCTTCGACCGCTACAAGGCAGCCCTGTACCGCCTCTACAACAAGGAGCTGCGTAAGGACCCCACGCTCAGAGGTCAGATGGTGCTGAAGCTGACCATCGAGCCGGATGGCAGCGTCTCAGTGTGCAGTCTGCAATCGTCGAACATGGGCGCGCCGATCCTGGCGGACCAGGTGGTCGACCGTGTTCGTGGATTCGACTTCGGTGCCAAGGACGTGCCGCCCATCACGATCCTCTATCCGATCGACTTCCTGCCGACTGCCTGACGTTTCACCTGGTCAGGGATGGAAGAAGGGACAGAGCCGATGAGCACCAGGACGCAGATCGAAACGGCCGCACGCGGCAGCCGGCTGCGGCGCGTTGCGGCGGCGTGCCTGGTGGCGTTCGCCTCGCTGGTCGCGCTGCCTGCGTGGGCCATCAACTGCTCGGATCTCCCGAACGGGACGCTCGACGGTTTTGCGGGTGACATTCCGCCGAGCCAGATCCAGATCGACCAGACCTGCACGATCAGAAACTTTCCGGCCTCCAATCCGCTCACCACCAACTTCAGCTTCTATACGCAGCCTGGGCAGACCGACGAACGCTGGCTGATCATCTTCGACAACGTCTACCACACCGGGCAGATGGCGTGTAACTCCGTCGCGGGCCACAAGATCTGGTTCACGAACGGTTCCTCCTCGACGATTCAGGAGGACTGTCAGAATCTGCTGATCCCGGTCGAGAAGATCGACAAAAAGAACCCCGCCGGGGATACGGCCACGGTGGGCGTCCCGTTCACGTACCGGCTGACGATGCCCGTTCTCTACGACCCCGCCACCCAGGCGGTGATCGACTTCGAGGGGTCGGCCAACGATCTGCACGGCATCACGGTGGTCGACGATCTGAACGCGATCCGGGACACGTACGGAGTGGAGCTCACCTATGTGAGCCACGAGGCGCACTGGGCGAGCTCGGGTGCGACGGTGCCGCACACGTTCTCCAACGTGGGGGGCGTGCTCACCTTCGACAACTTCCCCATCGTGCCTTCCGGCGAACAGATCTATCTCGACATCACGGTCGTCCTCGACGCGACACCGGCGAACGCCATTGGCGATCAGTTCGTCAACGTGGCGAAGTGGGATTTCGGCCGCCTGATCGACGGCGTCTTCTACGAGCCGCTGCCCGGTGAGTGGGGGACCTCGGATCCCATGACCATTGCCGGTCCGGAGCTCGTGCTCGACAAATCCGGTCCCGCGGCCCTGAACCTGGGCCAGGCGGCCGACTTCACCCTGGACGTACGTAACGACGGGTTGAGCGACGCCTGGAACGTGACCCTGCTGGACCGGCTGGCGAACGGCGCGGACGGCGGGATGTGCGAGCTGACTCCGACCATCCTGAGTGCTCAGGTGTACGCCGCGGACGGGTCGACCCCGGTGCCAGGAAAAGGTCCGCTGACCGAGGGCGTTGATTACTCCTTTGCGTACAGTGGCGAGCCGACCTGCGAGCTGCGGCTGGTTATGCTCTCGCCGGCAGCGGTGATCGGCCCGGGCGAACGCCTGATCATCCGCTACCGGACGAGCCTCGATCCCGACACCCAGCAGGGCGCGAGCCTGACGAACATCGCGGGTGCCATCGAGTGGTTCAACGGTGATACCAGCGCCACCGGTCGCCAGGCGTACAGCCGCACCCTGACCGACGGCACGGTGGGGGTCGACGACCATCAGGACGCGCACACCGTGCTCGCCGACCTGTCCGGTTACGTTTTCGAGAAGCGGGTGGCGAACCTCACCAGCGGCGCCGATCCGGCCCTGGTGGCGAATCCCGGCGATACGCTCCGCTACACGCTGTACGTGCGCACGCTCGATGCGCCACTGGTCAACGCGCGCATTCTCGACGATCTGGGGTCGCTGAACCCGGACGTGGTGTTCGAGCCCGGGTCTCTCTCCTGGGTACTTCCTACGCCCGCCGGCGTGGACGTTTCCAACACGGATCCGGACGGCGGCACGAACGGCGCGGGGCTGGTGGACGTCCGCAGTCTCGATCTGCCGATCGACGCAAACGTCACGCTGCAGTTCGACGTCACCCTGGCTGCCGCTATCGACAACGGAACGGTGATAACGAATCAGGCGGAGCTCCTGGGGGTCGGGAAGATCGCGGACAGCGACGACCCGACGGTGAACGGCCAGTCCGACCCCGAGGTGGCCGGCGACGAGGACCCGACCCGGGTCGTGATCGAATCGGCACCGTACTTCGACGTGAACAAAGTGTCCACGTATCTGGACGGCGATCCGAACGTCCTGCTCGCCGGTGAGCGTCTGCGCTATACGGTCACGGTGGCGAACGTCGGGACCGAGGACGCAACGGATGCAACGCTCCGCGACGACCTGCCGGCGAACACGACCTACGTGGCGGGCAGCACCGCGCTGAACGGCAGCCCGGTCCCGGATCTGGCGGGCGGTGGCTTTCCGCTCACCGACGGTATCGACCTGTGGGCGCCGGGGGATCCCACGCCGGGTGTGCTGGGTGCCACCCCGACACCGGCAGCCGACACTACCGCCACGCTGACCTTCGAGGTGACCGTCGACCCGGATGTGGCCGACGCCACGGTCATCTCCAATCAGGCTTTCGTGTCGGCGCTGACGTCGAGCCTCATCGATCAGCCGTCGGACGATCCGCGTACCGCTGCGGTGGACGATCCGACTCAGGACGTGGTCGGTAACTTTCCGCTGATCTTCCCCGTCAAGACGGCGGCGCTGCTGCAGGACTACGACTCCCCGGGCATCGTCGATCCGGGTGATGTGCTGCGCTACACGATCATCGTGCAGAACAACGGACCCGTGCCCGCCTCCATGGCCCGCATCGCGGACGTGGTTCCCACCGATACCACTTACGTGGCGGACACGCTCACCCTGAACGGAGAGCCCGTCGGCCAGCCGGACGGTGGCGTGTTTCCGCTGGAGGCGGGCGTCTGGCTCAGCTCCTCCGATCTGACCCCGCCCCTGCCGGGACCGGGCGAGGGTGTCATCAGCTCCCGGGAAGCGGCCACGATCCAGTTCGACGTTCAGGTGAATGCGAACGTGCCGCGCGGCACCCTGATCACCAACCAGGCGACGGTGAGCACTGACGAGCTCGGCGAGCAGCTCACCGATGGCGACGGCAACCCGGCAACGGGACCGGAGCCCACCATCGTCGTGGTCGGCGATGCGCAGCAGCTCACCATCACCAAGCAGGTCTCCGTGGTAGGTGGGGGACCGGCACTGGCCGGATCCACGCTCGAGTATCTCGTCACCGTACGCAACACCAGCGCGGTGCCCGCGCTGGACGTCTACGTCACCGACAATCTGGACGAGCCGACGGCGGGACAGCTCCTTTATGTAGACGATTCCGCGACCCTCAACGGCGGAACCGCAGGCATCGGCCTGGCGGGGCCGGTCATCACGGCCAACTACTCGGCGCAATACGGTGCGCTGCCGCCGGGGCAGGCGTTCGTGCTCCGGTTCCGCGCCCAGATCTATGATGACGCGCCGATCGGCACGACGGTGATCAACCAGGCGTTCGTCACCTGGAACACCGACCAGACCGCGTCCGCGGAGGCCCGCGTCGATGTGGGCGGCATGCCGGGTGTCGGTATCCTGAACGGTCAGGTCTGGCACGATTCGGACTTCGACGACTACCCGGATCCCAACGAGACATCTCTCGAGGGATGGTCGGTGGAGCTCAGGCGCAACGACCAGCTTCTGACGACCGTCACCACGGACGCGGATGGCATCTACCAGATTTCCGGGCTGGTGCCGAACTACCTGACCGGGGACCGTTACGATCTGACCTTCCGGGCGCCGGGTGCGGGTGCGGGAACCGCAACCCTGGGGATGGCGGATTCGGACTTCACGAATGCCCCGCAGCGCATCTACGACATCGTCGTTCCCTCCGGGAGCAACCTGCAGAATCTGAACATGCCGATCGACCCGAACGGGGTCGTGTACGACGCTCTGTCTCGCCTGCCGGTAGCGGGCGCCACCCTGCGCCTGGTCGACAGCGGATCGCTCATGCCGGTGGCCTCAGACTGCTTCGACGACCCGAACCAGCAGGGTCAGGTCACGCCGCTGAGCGGCTTCTACAAGTTCGACCTGAACTTCTCGGATCCCACCTGTCCGAGTGGCGGCAGCTACGTCATCGCGGTGACCCCGGCGGCCAGCTACGAGGATCGCCCGTCGGAGCTCATTCCGCCGACCACCGACAGCAATACGGTGCCGTTCAACGTGCCGTTCTGTCCGGGATCGGTGAACGACGCCGTGCCGACCACCGGTTCGCACTGCGAGGCGCAGGTGTCGGAGCTCCAGCCCTCCGCCGCTGTGCCTGCGACGAGCCCGGAGACGCGCTACTTCCTGAATCTCGTGCTCGACGACGGGGTGGTTCCGGGCGGTACCAGCCAGATATTCAACAATCACATTCCCCTGGATCCCGTGCTGAGCGGCCTGGTGACCATCAGCAAGACCACGCCAATGGTCAACGTGACCCGGGGCCAGATGATCCCGTACACGATCACGGTGCGCAGCAGCTGGCCCATCGACATGCCGGGGGTGAACGTGGTGGACCGCTACCCGACCGGCTTCAAGTACGTGGAAGGTTCCGCCCGATTCGACGGCGTGCCCCTGGAGCCGGTCCAGGGCGACCGCGAACTCGTCTGGGAGGACCTGACCCTCGCCGCCGAGAGCGAGCACACCATCGAGCTGCTGCTGACGCCGGGTGCGGGCGTCGTCGAGGCGGAGTACACCAACCGGGCGCGCGCGGAGCTTGCGCAGACGGGCCAGGCGCTGTCCTCAGAGGCGACGGCGACCGTACGGCTGGTGCCCGATCCGACCTTCGACTGTACCGATGTCACCGGTAAGGTTTTCAACGACAACAACCGCAACGGGCTCCAGGACGAGGGCGAGCAGGGCATCCCGGGTACGCGACTGGTCACGCCGACCGGTCTGGCCGTCACCACTGACCAGTACGGCCGCTTCCACATCACCTGCGCGATCACGCCGATGGCGGGCCGCGGCAGCAACTTCATGCTGAAGCTCGATGACCGCACGCTGCCGAGCGGGTTCCGGGCATCGACGAGACCGTTCCAGATTCAGCGCGCGACGCGAGGCAAGACGCTGCACTTCAGCTTCGGCGCCTCCATCTTCCGTGTGGTCGGGCTGGACGTGGCAGACGGGGTGTTCGCTCCCGGCTCGACGGAGATGCGTCCCCAGTGGCGGCCCCGTCTCGAGCTGCTGATGACGGAGCTGGACAAGGCGCCAGCCGTGCTGCGCCTGTCTTACCTCGCCGACGTGGAGGATGCGTCGCTCGTCAAACGGCGTGTGAAGGCGCTCACCCGGATGATCAGCGACGCCTGGCAGGCGCGTGACGGGAGCTACCGGCTGAGCATCGAGCACGAGGTGTTCTGGCGCATGGGCAAGCCGCCTGAGAAGGACGGCCGCCTCGCGGCAGATGCGGCGCCAGGTCGGCAGGGAGGCACACCATGAATCGGTGGCTTCTCATCGCCGTGCTCTGGACGCTGTCCTGCCCTGTCCTCGCGGCCGTCGACGAGGTCGCCATGGGCGAGGCCGTGGAGCGCCACCTGTCGCCCGACGTCGAGTCGGCCAAGTGGACGAGAGATCCCGACCGGCTCGCGGAGGAAGCGGGCGACCGTATCGAGACCCGCGACGTGCTCGTTCCCGAGCCGGAGACCGTGAAGCTCAGAGACGTGGTGCCCGCGATTCACTTCGAATCGGGTGTGGCCGAGGTACCCGAGAGCACGGTGGCCGAGCTGCGCAAGGTGCTCGATGGCCTGCGCAACCGGGCCAACGTGCGGCTCAATCTCGTCGGTCATGCGGACAATCAGCCCCTGTCGCCGGCACTGGCCGCGCGCTACGGAGACAACCAGGGGCTGTCCCGGGAGCGGGCCGGCGAGGTGGCCGAGTTCTTCCAGCGGGCGCTCGACCTGCCGCCCGAAGCCATCGCCTACGAGTGGGCCGGAGATACCCGGCCGGTCGCCACCAATGCCACTGAAGCCGGACGTGCTCAGAACCGTCGTGTGGAGGTGGAGGTCTGGTTCGACGTGCTCACGGATACGGTAGCCCAGGAGGAGTACGTCGTTCCCCAGGACATCCGGCAGATCAAGGTCTGCCGCATGGAGACCGTCTGCAAGCTGCGTTACGTGGAAGGCCACGCGCGACGCGCACGTGTCCAGAACCTGATCGATCCGCTGCACTACGATGCCGGTTCTCTTTCGGTGACCCCGCTGTTTCTGACCCAGATCCAGGAGACGCTGGAGAACCTGAGCGACAAGCAGAACGTGGTGGTCAAGTTCATTGGTTACACGGACGATGCGCCGCTCGCCGATCGCGACGCCCGCATCTACGGTGATCATCTCAGCCTGTCCAAGGCCAGGGCGCATCGGGTCGCGCTCGCGGTTCAGGACGCGCTGAGCCTGCCGGCGACGGCGGTCGAAACCGACGGGTACGGGGCCACCAGAGCCGTGGCGAGTAACGCCACGCTGCAGGGCCGCGCCCTGAACCGCCGCATCGAGGTTGAGTTCTGGTACGACGATGCCCTGCAGGAGCTGCCTGACGAGCCCCAGCTGTGTCCCGCCGATGCGGCCGCGGAGACCGTCACCCGCGTCTATGATCCGCCCTGGGGCAAGATTCCGGCGCTTGCGCTCGACCACGGACAACCCGTGATCCCGGCCGGCTACCTGGCGAAGCTCGAGCGTGGCCTTGCGGACGTGGCAGGCAAGGGGCATCCGCGCCTGCGTTTCATCGGCTACACGGGCAACAAGACCCTCGACCGCAGAACCGCTCTGATCTATGAGGACGACGTGGGTCTGTCGGCCGCACGGGCGCGCAGGACCATGGAGACCGTCGCCGCCGAGCTCGGCCTGGACGCAGACCAGACCGAGCACGAGGGACGGGGCTTCGTGCAGTCCAAGGACGTGATCAACGCCGGGTTCGTGCAGGGCGAGTCGTCCTACGTGGAAGTCCAGGTCGTCTACGACGAGCTGGCCGTCCTCGACGACTATGAAGGAGTCGACGTGGCACCCCTGACCCGGGAGCTGACCCCACAGAACCCGTTTGCGTTGAACCTGATGCGGATCACGGTGGACGGCGAGCCCATCGACGATCCCCGGCGCAGCTCCGCGGACGTTCAGCGGTGCACGGACGTAGCCATGCAGGAGCGCGACCTCCGGTTCAGCTACGACAACCTGTCCGCCTCACCGAGGCTGGGCGTGTCGGCGAGCACGGACCGGGTGGACATCCACACCATCAATCCGGCCGTCGCGGTGGCGGCGCCGGTCCGTTTCCGCATGTACACCAACTATGCCCCGTACATCGAGCGCTCGGAGGTTCGGATCTTCGCGGCGTCGGCCTCGACCGAGTCCGAGCCGGTGGTGGTCCTGCCCGTCGATGCGGCCGGTTACGCCGAGTGGCATCCGGATCTCGAGGACTTCAGGGGGCCCGTCCAGGAACTGAAGTACGTGCTGCGCGCCTATGGCGCGAACGGAACGTTCGACGAGACGGCCGGTCGTCCCCTCTGGCTTGCTCACTCCGGCCTCTCTCCGGCGGAGCTGTATGCCCGGTCGGAAGCGCCTGCGCCCGAGCAACCGCTCGACGCGATCGGGCTCGGCACCTTCGGCACGGATGCGCTTGCGCTGCAGAACATTCCCATCGGCAGTGGCACGGTGACCGTTCAGGGGGGCGGGCTCGAGCCCGGCCAGGACGTCTGGGTGGCCGGTCATCCCGTGCCGGCGGATGACCGTGGCAACTTCGTCGCCCAGACGCTGCTCCCGGAAGGCCCGCACACGGTGGAGGTTGCCGTGCTGGACCCCGACGGCAGCGGGGAGCTCTATCTGCGGGATCTGGCGTTCGAGAAGAACGACTGGTTCTACGCGGGCATGGCGGACGTCACGTGGACTCAGGCGAAGAGCAGCGACACCGCGGACCTGTTCGTTGGGGAGAACGCGACTCAGGATTTCGGCTCGTCCGTGGACGGACGCATTGCGATGTATGCGGCCGGCAAGTTCGGTAACGGCTGGGGGTTGACCACCAGCGTGGACACGCGCGAAGAGGAACTCGGCAAGCTGTTGAGCAATTTCCTCGGCAAGGAGCCCGGTTCGCTGTTCCGCAGGATCGATCCGGACTATCACTATCCCACGTTCGGTGACGACAGCACGGTCGCCGAGCTCGCACCGACTCAGGGCAAGCTCTATCTGAAGGTCGACAAGAACGACAGCTACGGTCTGTGGGGGGACTATCAGCTCGCCTACATGAACAACGAGCTGGCCCGGGTCGACAGGGGGCTCTACGGCGCCCGTGGGCATTACGAGTCGGTCGCGACCACCCGGTTCGGCGACAAGCGCATGACGCTGGATCTGTTCGGCGCGGAGCCGGGCACAGTTCCCAGCCGGGAGGAGTTCCGCGGCACCGGCGGCTCTTTCTACTATCTGCATCACCAGGACATCCTGATCGGATCGGAGAGTGTCCGCATCGAGGTGCGGGACAAGGCATCGGGGCTCGTCACGGGCGTCGTCAACCTCAATGCGTCGACGGACTACGACATCGACTACCTCCAGGGCACGGTGCTGCTTGCCGAGCCGCTGGCGGCGACCGTCGGCGACGAGCTACTCATCCGCACCGGCAGCGACAGCGGGGACGAGGCCTATCTGGTGGTGCGCTACGAGTACACGCCCGGCTTCGACCAGGTGGACGCGCTGTCGGTCGGCGGACAGGCGCACTACTGGCTGACGGACCGGCTCAAGGTCGGCGCGATGGTGAACGAGAACAACAACGACAACAGCCAGTTCGAGAGCAGCCTCAAGGCCGCCGACGTCACGTTCCGGCTGAGCGCCGAATCCTGGGCGAAGGTGCAGGCCGGCTGGAGCGACGGACTGCAGACACAGTCCCTGGTTTCCAGCGACGGCGGCTACGGCTTCCAGGACGTCAACGACCCCCTGGTGATGGATACCAGCGCGGGTGCCTACCGCGGGGACGTCAGCATCGACCTCGGCGACCTCTCCGAGCGGCTCGATGGTCGGCTCACCGTCTACGGGCAGACCCAGGAGGCCGGGTATTCAGCGCCTGGACTGGCAACGATTACCGATACCGAGACATACGGTGGCACGCTGATGCTGCCGGTGGGCGAACGGCTGACGCTTCGCGGCAAGTCGGACGTCATGAGTCAGGACGCCGGAATGACGCTCGGAGCGCACGAGCTCAATCTGGGCTACCGCTTCAGCTCGCGCTGGAACCTGAGCGGCGGCGTTCGCGTTGACGACCGGCAGGACGACTCGCCCACCCCGGTGGTCACCCAGCAGACGGGTTCGCGCACGGATGCCGTGCTGCAGCTCGGCTACGACGCGCGCGGCCGCTGGAGCACGTATGGCTTCCTGCAGGACACGATCTCCGCCAGCGGCAATCGGGAAAGCAATGGGCGCTTCGGGATGGGCGGTGCGTACATGGTCTCGGAGCGGCTGCAGGTTACGGGTGAGATCTCCGACGGTGACCAGGGCCCGGGCGGTCGGCTTGGTACGCGTTACATGCAGTCGGAGCGGACCACGTTCTACCTGAACTACGCGCTGGAGAATGAGCGCACGGACAACGGGCTGCGCAGCGCGCGGGCACCGGAAGGCAGCCTGGTCAGCGGCGTGAAGACGCGCCTGTCGGACAGCGCCAGCGTGTTCCTGGAGGAGCGCTACCAGCACGGCAACGACCTGACCGGGCTGACCCATGCCACCGGTGTGAACCTGGCGCCGAACGAGCGCTGGAACCTGTCCGTAAGCTCCGAGATCGGCACCCTCCAGGACCGGATCACCGGGGCGGAGACGGACCGTACCGCCGGCAGCGTCAGTATCGGCTACGGAACCCGGACGCTGCAGCTCTCGAGCGGTATCGAGTACCGCAACGACGACGCCCAGCAGCCGGACGCTCTGGTGACGAAGCGAAAGACGTGGCTGTATCGCAACACGTTCCGCTGGCAGATGAATCCCGCATCGCGGCTGCTCGGGAAGCTCAACTACGCGACCAGCGACAGCTCGGAAGGCGCCTTCTTCGACGGCGAGTACACCGAGGCGGTGATCGGCTACGCATTCCGCCCGGTCCGGAACGATCGCCTCAACGCGCTCGTCAAATACACCTACTTCTACAACGTGCCGACCACCGGCCAGGTGACCCAGTCCAACGCGCCGGCTCAGTACCTGCAGAAGAGTCACGTCGCAGCGGTCGACCTGACCTATGACCTGACCGGACGCTGGCGCGTAGGGGGCAAGTACGCATATCGGCTCGGCCAGATCAGCCTGGACCGGGAGGATCCGTCCTTCTTCGACAATTCTGCGAGCCTCTATGTGCTGCGCACGGACTACCGGTTCCGGGACAACTGGGAAGCCCTGCTCGAGGGTCGGGTGCTCAAGATGCAGGACATCGGCGAGCAAAGGGCCGGTGCGCTGCTCGCCGTCTCCCGGTATTTCGGCGACCATTTCAAGGCAGGGCTCGGCTACAACTTCACGGACTTCTCCGACGACCTCACCGATCTCGACTACGATCACCAGGGGCTGTTCGTGAACCTGACCGGCGCATTCTGACGAACCCCTGGTCTGGCATTGCCGCCCGGATTGCAGGCAGAATCGCACTATGCCCATACCGATGACACAGGAAGGCGCAAATGCGCTGCGCGAAGAGCTCAAACGCCGCAAGTCGGTGCTGCGTGGGGAGATCACCCAGGCCATCGCCGAGGCCCGGGAGCACGGCGACCTCAAGGAGAACGCCGAGTACCACGCCGCACGCGAGCAGCAGAGCTTCAATGAGGGCCGGATCAAGGAAATCGAGAGCAAGCTCGCGGATGCGCAGATCATCGATGTCAGCAAGATCACCCCATCGGGCAAGGTCATCTTCGGGGCGACCGTCACGCTGATCGACGCGGAGAGCGGCAAGGAGATCCGCTACAAGATCGTCGGCGAGGACGAAGCGGACCTGAAGGTGGGGAAGATCTCGATCATGTCACCCATCGCCCGCGCCATCGTGGGCAAGAGCATCGGCGATGTCGCGGTGGTGCAGACGCCGAGTGGCGAGATCGAGTACGAGGTGGACGCGGTCGAGCATCTCTAGTGTCCCAGGCAGGCACTAGCGCCGTCGGGGCGGATGCGGACGCCGTGATCAGCGCTCCGCCCGGGCCACGTTGGACAGATCCGGGCGCGCCTCGGGGTTTCGCCGATAGAGCACCAGCACCTTGCCGATCCGCTGCACCACCTCTGCCCGGCAGGATGTCGCGAGGCCGTCTCCGAGACTTCGACGATCGTCCCGGTCGCCGGCGTTGAGTTTCACCTTGATGAGCTCGTGATCGTCCAGGGCCCGCTCCGTCTCTGCGACCACGGCATCGCTCACCCCACCCTCGCCGACGATGACGACGGGGTGCAGGTGGTGGGCGATCTTCTTCAGCCTTTTGCGGGTAGCGTTGTCCACGGGGTTCGGCCTGTTCGGGGAGGGCGCATTGTAGGGAGCCGTACCCGCAGTGCAAGATGCACCGGATGGACAGAGGGCGCGGCGGCCGCAGGAAACGCAGCAGATCGAGCGAGCGCTGGCTGAGCCGGCAGCGACGGGATCCGTTCGCCCGGGCGGCCGCCCGTACCGGCAAGATCAGCCGGGCCCACTTCAAGCTCGAGCAGCTCGACCGGCGTTTCAGGCTGCTCAAGCCCGGAGTGCAGGTGCTGGAGCTCGGTGCGGCGCCCGGCGGCTGGACGAGCTACATCGAAGAGCGGATTGCGCCGGGCGGCCGGCTCATCGCGGTGGACGAGCGACCGGTAACGGTCGGCGCAGGTACCGTGCAGCTCGAAGGATGGTTCGGCACGGAAGAAATTGACAAACAGATTGATAAAATTCTTGGTGATGCGCGCCTCGACGTTGTTTTATCCGACATGGCCCCCAATATAAGTGGCATACGCAGCGCGGATCAGGCGAGAGCGATGGAACTCGCCGAGCTGGCCGAAGGGGCGGCGGATCGCTGGCTGAGGCCTGGCGGTAGTCTGGTGGTGAAGATTTTTCAGGGGGAAGGTCTGGAAGCGTGGATTCGCCGGATCCGCACGAAATACGGGGCCTTCAAACAGGTGAAGCCGGAAGCGTCGCGGCCCGAGTCCCGGGAGATGTTCGCGGTCGCCCGGGACTTCCGGGGACCGCGTTCACGGTCCGATGACGAACATTCCGAGATCATGCAGTCGAAAGAAAGAACAGGGAAAGTGGTGTAGTCTTAATATCCGCTCAGCTTGTTTCAGCTGTCGGGCGGATGCGGTAGAAGAGGGATAACTCCTTGACAGACATGGGAAAAAATTTGCTGCTGTGGCTGATCATCGCCGCAGTGCTGCTGACGGTCTTCAACAACTTCAACGTGAAGCCGGAGCCGGAGACCATCAGCTACACCGATTTCATCGAGCAGGTCCGCACGGACCAGATCGACCGGGTGGAGATCGACGGCCTGGTGATCCACGGTCACCGGACGAATGGCGACGAGTTTCAGGTCGTGCGTCCGAACGTGGACGATCCGAAGCTCCTCGACGACCTGTACAACCACAACGTGGAAACCATCGGCAAGCTGCCGGAACAGCAGAGCATCTGGGCACAACTGCTCGTCGCCAGTTTCCCCATCCTGATCATCATTGCCGTGTTCATGCTGTTCATGCGGCAGATGCAGGGCGGCAGTGGCGGTCGTGGCGGCCCCATGGCGTTCGGTAAAAGCAAGGCGCGGCTGCTGTCCGAGGATCAGATCAAGACCACCTTCGCGGACGTCGCCGGGGTCGATGAGGCCAAGGAAGACGTGCAGGAGCTGGTGGAGTTTCTGCGCGATCCCGGGAAGTTTCAGCGGCTCGGCGGACGGATTCCTCGCGGCATTCTCATGGTCGGCCAGCCTGGCACCGGGAAGACGCTGCTGGCCAAGGCCATTGCCGGGGAAGCGAAGGTGCCTTTCTTCTCGATTTCCGGCTCCGACTTCGTGGAGATGTTCGTCGGGGTGGGTGCATCCCGTGTGCGCGACATGTTCGAGCAGGCCAAGAAGCAGGCCCCCTGCATCATCTTCATCGACGAGATCGACGCGGTGGGCCGTCACCGCGGCGCCGGTCTCGGCGGAGGGCACGATGAGCGCGAGCAGACGCTGAACCAGCTGCTCGTCGAGATGGATGGGTTCGAAGCGAACGACGGCATCATCGTCATCGCCGCCACGAACCGTCCGGACGTGCTCGACCCGGCGCTCCTGCGGCCCGGCCGCTTCGACCGTCAGGTGGTGGTGGGTCTGCCGGACATCCGCGGTCGCGAGCAGATACTCAAGGTGCACATGCGCAAGGTGCCGCTATCCGACAACGTGGACCCGGGCATCATCGCCCGCGGTACCCCCGGATTCTCCGGTGCGGATCTGGCCAACCTGGTGAACGAAGCAGCGCTCTTCGCAGCCCGGGCCGGCAAACGGCTCGTGGAAATGGACGAGTTCGAGAAGGCCAAGGACAAGATCATGATGGGCGCGGAGCGCAAATCCATGGTCATGTCCGAGAAAGAGAAGCGCAACACCGCTTACCACGAGGCCGGGCATGCCATCGTCGGCCGGCTGGTGCCGGATCACGATCCGGTCTACAAGGTCACCATCATTCCCCGCGGCAGGGCGCTGGGGGTGACCATGTTCCTCCCCGAGGAGGACCGCTACAGCCTCTCGCGTCAGAGTGTCCGCAGCCAGATCTGCTCGCTGTTCGGCGGGCGTATCGCCGAGGAGATGATCCTCGGGCCGGAGTACGTGACGACCGGCGCCTCCAACGACATCGAACGCGCGACCCAGCTCGCGCGCAGCATGGTGACCCGCTGGGGCCTGTCGGAGACCCTGGGCCCGGTGATGTACGACGACGATGACGGCGAGGTGTTCCTCGGCATGTCCGGTGGGGTCAAACCCAAACCGTTCTCCGATGAGACGGCGCGGACCATCGACGAGGAAGTGCGCAAAATCATTGACGAGTGCTACGCGACCGCCAAGCGACTGCTCGTGGAGAACAAGGACAAGCTGCACACCATGGCGAAGGCCCTGGTCGAGTACGAAACGCTGAACAGCGATCAGATCGACGACATCATGGCAGGCGCCAAGCCCCGTGATCCCGCGGACCTGCCGCCGCCGCCGGCGCCGAAGCCGGCGAGTGACGGCAAGGATTCCCAGTCCCCCATCGGAGGCCCGGCCGAAGACGTCTGATGGCCCGTCAGGCGGCGCGCATGCTCCACTGCGCCGGCCGTTCCCTCGACCTCGAGCGCACGCGGGTCATGGGTGTGCTCAACGTCACGCCGGACTCGTTCTCCGACGGCGGGCGCTTCCGCTCGCCGGCCGGGGTCGATCTGGACGCCGTCCGGGCGTCCGCCGAGACCATGCTTGCGGCAGGGGCCGACATTATCGACGTGGGTGGGGAGTCTACCCGTCCCGGTGCTGTGCCGGTTCCGCTGGCCGAGGAACTCGATCGCGTGATCCCGGTCGTGGAATGCCTCGCCGGACTCGATACGATCGTATCCGTGGACACGCGCAAGCCGGAAGTGGCCAGGGCGGCGCTCGCCGCCGGCTGCCACATGATCAACGACGTCTCGGGTCTGGCCCATCCCGCCATGCTTGCGGTGCTCGCTGACTCACGGGCCGCGGTGTGCATCATGCACATGCGCGGCGAACCCGGGACGATGCAGGACGATCCGGTCTATGCGGACGTGGTGGGAGAGGTGCGAGGAGTGCTTCGCGAGCGGGTGGACCGTGCACGGGCTGCGGGGATCGACGACAATCGGTTGTGCATCGATCCGGGATTCGGTTTCGGCAAGACCCTGGCGCACAATCTGGCGCTGCTCGGCCGGCTCGAGTCTCTCAGGGTCGATGATCTGCCCCTGCTGGTCGGGTTGTCGAGAAAAGGCATGATCGGTGCGCTGACGGGTCGGACCGTGGACGAGCGTCTTGCCGGCAGCGTGACGGCTGCCGTGCTGGCGGCGGAGCGGGGCGCGGATATCGTCCGCGTGCACGACGTGGCGGCGACGATGGACGGGCTCAAGGTGCTCGAGGCGGTGATGACATGAGCAGACGGTACTTCGGAACGGACGGTATTCGTGGTCGGGTGGGCCAGCATCCCATCACCCCTGAATTCTGCCTGCGGCTCGGCTGGGCGGCAGGCAAGGTATTCGCCCGGCGGGACGTTGAACCCTACATCCTGATCGGTAAGGACACGCGGATCTCCGGCTACATGCTCGAGTCCGTGCTCGAGTCGGGGCTGGTTTCCGCGGGCGCCAACGTGAGCCTCATGGGGCCCATGCCGACGCCGGCGGTCGCGTACCTGACGCGCACGCTTCGTGCCGATGCGGGAATCGTGATCAGCGCGTCGCACAATCCCTATTTCGACAACGGGATCAAGTTCTTCGACTCAGAGGGCAACAAGCTGCCCGATGAGGTGGAGCTGCAGATCGAACGGCAGCTCGATGCGGACATGGTCTGCGTGGACTCTCACCGGCTCGGGCGCGCAAGCCGTATCGACGACGCCGCCGGGCGTTACATCGAGTTCTGCAAGGCGACGGCGAGCCGGGGTTTCCGGCTGTCCGGGATGCACGTCGTGGTGGATTGCGCGCACGGTGCCACCTACCACGTGGCACCGCGGGTGTTCGAGGAGCTCGACGCCCGGGTCACCGTCATCGGTGACGAGCCCGACGGATTCAACATCAACGACGGTTGCGGCTCCACCCGGCCGGAGACACTGGCACGATGCGTGCGCGAGGCAGGTGCCGACCTCGGTATTGCCTTCGATGGTGACGGGGATCGGGTAATCATGGTCGACGAGGCGGGTACGGTGGTGGACGGCGATCAGCTGCTCTTCGTCATCGCCATGCATCGGCATGCAGCCGGTGTCCTCGACGGCGGCGTGGTCGGCACGCTGATGTCGAACTTCGGGCTGGAGCTCGCACTCTCGGAGGCGGGGGTCCCCTTTCATCGTGCCAATGTCGGCGACCGCTACGTGCTGGAATCCATGAAAGAGCGGGGCTGGAGCCTGGGCGGCGAGTCGTCGGGCCACCTGATCTGCCTCGATCTCACCACCACCGGCGACGCCATCGTCGCTGCCCTCCAGGTGCTGCAGGCCATGCGGGAGACGGATCGACCGCTCAGCGCCGTGGCTGGCCGGATGCGGAAGATGCCGCAGATTCTGAAGAACGTCGCTGCGCCCGCCGAACGCGCCCGGGCGGCCGACGTGCAGGCGGCGGTCGATACGCACAGCGCGGCGCTGGCCGGCCGGGGACGGATCCTGATCCGGCCCTCCGGCACGGAACCCGTGGTACGCGTCATGGTGGAAGGCGAGAGCGCGACCGAGGTGGATGCGGTTGCCGAGTCACTGGCGGCGGTGGTCGGCTCGCTCGCCAACTGAGCGGGCAGTTTTCCGACGTCGCTCCGGTCATTTCCCGGGCGAAGTGCGGCCTTGTTGCGGCGCCGATGAGCCGGTACCATTGCGCGCCCTCCGCTAGCAGGGTACCGGTCATGATGCGCGGTATTGCTGCCGGAAACTGGAAGATGCACGGTTCCCGGCGGTTCGTCACCGAATACGTCCGCACGCTGGATGGTCGGCTCGAGAACCTCGAGGCCCGGCTCGTGCTGTTTCCTCCGACAGGTTATCTGCCGGTGCTGGGTGACGCGCTCGAATCCGCAGGCCTTCGGGACCGGGTGGAGCTCGGTGGGCAGAATCTGCACACCGAGGCCGAAGGCGCCTTCACCGGTGAGATGTCGGGCGAGATGCTCGCCGATCTCGGTGCGGACTGGGTGCTCGTCGGGCACTCGGAGCGACGCGCGTACGCCGGTGAAAGCAATGAGCTGGTCGCTGCAAAGGCCGCTGCGGCGCTTCGGGCGGGCCTCAGGCCGATGGTCTGTGTGGGCGAAACGGATGCCGAGCGTGAAGGCGGACGGGCCGAAGCAGTGGTCATCGAGCAGCTGGAGGCGGTGTTGTCCCGTTGCGGAGCCGACGCGCTGCTTGCAGGATCGGCCGTCGCTTACGAGCCGGTCTGGGCCATCGGCACCGGAAAGACGGCGACCCCGGCGCTGGCGGAGGAGATGCATGCGCGGATTCGCGCCGTGCTAGCGCGGCATTCGAAGCGGCTGGCAGAAGCGCTGCCCATTCTCTACGGTGGCAGCATCAAGGAAGGCAATGCCGAGGCATTGTTTGCCGAAGAAAACATCGATGGCGGCCTGATCGGGGGAGCATCTCTGAAGGCGGCTGAACTGTTGGCCATCGCCCACGCGCTCAAATGAGCGCGCGTGCTCGAATGAGCGCGCATCCTGGTGATCAGGGTCGGGCGTTGACGGATTTCAGGGGGTAGACGGTGTCTACGGTTGAGTTGGTATTGAGGATGCTGCTGGTAGCGGATGCCATCGCGCTGGCAGCGCTGGTG
>JASFLG010000013.1:0-21804 GCA_050118205.1 Pseudomonadales bacterium | reverse complement strand
TCCAGGCCGCTCTCGCCGAAGGCGAACCTCTGATCGCCGGGGCGTTGACGCAGCCGGGCTGTCTGGATTACGACTGGTGTCCCGATCCGCGCCATCCGGGAAGAATACGGGTCTTCGAACGCTGGGAGTCGGAAGAGGCCCTGGCACGCCACTTCCAGAACCGCTGGTACACGGAGATGCGGGAGAACATCGGACGGTTTGGAATCATTCGTGCGGAGACGGCCAAGTACCGGGTCGATGTGTCGGAGCCGGTGTACGACGAGACCATGACGCCGCGGGCGGACTTCTTCACCGCCTCCGACTGACCGGGGTCAGGTGCCGGAGATGCAACCGTCACCCGAGCCGATCGAATCCACCCAGTGAGCTCACCGCCTTGAGCGATCGCCCGAGCAGCGTTCGCGCAAGTCGCTCGCCACGTTCGTTGCCCATGTCCAGCGTGCCGGCGATGAGCACCGCCCAGGCGAGCAGGTAGAGAGCGGCCGTCCTGTAGCGCTCGTAACAAGCCGCCATGGAGTGCCCGGTTACCCCGCGCTCGACCAGAGACGCGTGGTAGAGCGCAATGAGCTCATCCTGATGCGCGGCGAGTACCGACTCATCGACGCTCTGCGTCAGAAAGTACGCGAGGTCCTGCTCGCCACTGGACGTGCACACGGACTGCCAGTCCACCAGCACCACGTCCTCGCCATCGAAGAGTATGTTGTCGAGCCGCACGTCTGCATGAACCACGCACTGCGGGGCTTGCGTGAGCTCCTCGATCAGCACCCCGATCTGATCGGCGAGAGCCGGTGCCAGCCGGAGTGCTGCTTCCGGGATGACCTCGGGAAAACGTGCTTCGACCACAGGCCATCCGGCCCGGAACCCGGCCGCGATTCCCTCGCGCTGGGCAGGGACGTCGTGCGAAGGCACGCCCTCGACCGGCGTCTCCCAGGTCGCCGCGTGCAGCGCAGCGAGGGTGATGGCCACCCTGCGCGCATCGGTCAGGCTCGCCCCCTCGATCTGGTCTCCTACCCGGCAATCCGCCAGATCCTCGAGCACCAGGATGAAGTCTCCTGTGTCCGGATCGTAGTGCGCCGCCAGGCAGCTCGGTGTGCGCACGGGCAGCCGACCGGAAAGTGACTGATAGAAATGGACCTCCCGGCGATACATGTCGTAGGTCTCGGCGACCACCCGGTTCTCCGGCTTTTCCGTGGCAAACTTGGCGACAAAGCTCATCGGGCCGTCCGCCGTGGAGGCGCGAATCCGGGTGACCTGACCGATGACACCCTGACCCTCGCCCAGGGGGGCGATCTCGAAGTTCTTTACCTGGGTGCCGATGACAGCCGACAGCCAGTCGCCGGTGAGTAGTGCCGGGGTGGTGGGAAAATCGCTCATCAGGGATCCGGCAGGTGACGTCCCGGGAAGGGTAGGTAGCGGCATGGACCGGGTCAACAAGGAACGGCCCGGCGTTCGGTCACACCGGTTGGCATGATCGAGAAAGCCGGTAGAATAACCGTCTCAGTTGACGGTTTTTCTGCAGGGGGAGCCATGACGGTGTTGCGTCACCCGCTTTCGGGTGCCCTGTACACTTTGAGGGCCGACGGACTCGTCGAAGTGGAGAACAACGGGATGACGGGCGTCTTCTCGTTCGACGGCCGCTATCGTGAGGGGGAACTGCGCCAGGCTGATCCGCACATGCTGTTGTGGATCGCGGGACCTCAGCTGCCGGCGGAGGCGAACGTCCGTCGCAATCGATAGGAGGAGAAAGAGATGAGCACCACAGCGCAGGCGCGTGACCGATCGGCCGGGATCAGCTATCAGGAACTCCTCGACGGGGATGTCGTGCCGCCGCCGGACGTGCTGCGTCTCGAGAATCCTTACCGCGGCTCTCTCACCTCGGTGTCCGTCGACCGGTATCGTACCCGGGCCTTCCACGATCTCGAGATGGAGAAGCTGTGGCCCAGGGTCTGGCAGATGGCCTGCCGCGAGGAGGAGATCCCGCAGATCGGCGACTACACGGTCTATGAGATCGGCCGCTTCAGCATCATCGTGGTGCGCACGCGCGACGGCATACGGGCTCATCACAACGTCTGCCGGCACCGGGGTCGGAGGCTGTGTGACTTCGACGGCCATGCGGCGAGCTTCATCTGTCCGTTTCACGGATTCAGCTGGAACATCGACGGCAGCCTGCGCAGCGTCACTTCCGAATGGGACTTTCCGCAGATCGACAAGAACGACTTCGATCTCACTCCGGTGCTCTGTGACACATGGGGTGGCTGGGTGTTCATCAACATGGATGTGAACGCAGAACCGCTTGCCGAGTTCCTCGGTGACCTGCCGGCGCACTTTGCCGTCTGGCAGCCGGAAAACCGTTACGTCGAAGCTCACGTCGGCAAGGTCATGAAGTGCAACTGGAAGCTCTGCCAGGAAGCGTTCATGGAGGCATTTCATGTCATCAACACGCACCCGCAGCTTCTGGCTGCCATTGGTGACGAGAACTCCCAGTACGATGCATGGGGCAACTTCTCCAGGGCGATCACGCCCAATGGCACGCCGAGCCCTCACATACGCTGGGACCCTACCGAGCAGGAGATGTTCGAGTCGGTGACCATGCGACCGCTGGACGGGCCGCCGAGCCCCGAGGTGCCGAGCGGGATGAGCGCCCGGGGCATGCTGGCGGTAGGGGCGCGTGAGAACCTCAAGAAGATCGTCGGCGATGACAAGCCTCTCTCCGATGCGGAAGTGCAGGACAGCATCTACTACACGCTGTTTCCAAACTTCCATCCGTGGGGCGGCTACAATCGTATCGTCTACCGGTTCCGGCCCTGGCAGGACCGCCACGACCGGTCGCTGATGGAGTGTTACTACCTGAGCCCGTTTGTGGGCGAGCGGCCGGCGCCGGCACCGCTGCACCTGCTGGGCGAGGACGAGCCGTGGACCGATGCGCCGGAGCTGGGATTACTGGCCAAGGTGTTCACTCAGGACACCTTCAACCTGCCCAGCGTGCAGACCGGACTGGAGGCTGCTCAGTTCGATGAGGTGGTCTTCGCGCGGTATCAGGAGACGAAGCTCCGTCACTTTCACGACCTGCTGTCGCAGTGGATCGCCTGACTGATCCATCCGGCCTGCTGGCGGAGCGCGGTCCGGTCAGCGTGAGCGCTTGACGCCGCTGACGTCGCTGTAGCTCCGACGGAGTTCCTGCTTGAGCCAGTCGAGCAGCATCTTTTCCGGGACCTTCTGGCCGCTGATCATGTAGGAGGCGGCCATGCCTTCGAGCAGGTACTGCGTCATGTATGCGGTTCGGGTGAAAGCCTCGGATTTCGCGAGATCGGAAAAGACCTGGGAAGAAGCTTTGGCCCACGCCCGATCGTAGGCCTCGAGGATCGGCGTCAGCACTCTGGCGAGCTCCGGATCCGTTCTCGCGGCAACCTTGAGCTCATGAAAGACCGCGAACTCACGCGTGTTGAGCTGTCGCCAGTAGGCATCGATGCTCTCCTCGACGCGGGTGTGCTCGGCGCCCTGCTGAATCGTCGATTCCTCCTCCGTGAACATCTCGAGGCGGCGTCGGTGGAGGTACTCGACAGCTGCCCGGATCAGCTCGGCACGGGTAGGGAAATGGTGCAGCATGGCGCCACGGGAGACCCCCGCCTTCTGTGCGATGTTCTCGGTGGTGGTGTTGAAGTAGCCGAGCTCGAAGAAGCAGTCGATCGCCGCAGCGAGAATCGTCTCCCGTGTGCGTTCGCTCTTGGTCTGCTGCCAGGTCTTCGTTTCCGGCTCGGCGGCGGAATTCATCGGCTTTGACTCTCAAGTCCGAAACCGCGGATTTTAGCACCGATTTGTTCCCCGGAGGCGCCGGACCTGCTCTACCATGCCCGATGGCCGCATCGGGGGAAGAACCATGACTGACATGAACGGAAGGGTTGCCGTCGTCACGGGGGCCAGCCGTGGCATCGGCAAAGGCATCGCCATCGCCCTCGGAGAGCAGGGGTGTGAGGTCTTCGTGACCGGCCGGACCACGGGCAGCGGGGAGAGCACCATCGACACCACCGCGTCGCTGGTGACCGAAGCGGGCGGCAGAGGTCGCGCCGTGGTCTGCGATCATGGTGATGACGCCCAGATAGAGGCGCTGTTCGAGCGAGTCCGCGCCGAAGCGGGGCGGGTCGATTTTCTGATCAACAACGTCTACCGAATCCCGGATCCGCCGGCCTGGGGCGGCGGCTTCTGGGAGCACCCGCTGCAGGTCTGGGACGACCAGGTGGGCATCGGGCTTCGCGCCCACTACGTGGCCAGCTGGCACGCTGCACCGCTGCTGTTCGCAGCCGGGGCCGGGGCGGCCATCCTCAACGTCTCGTCTCCAGGCGGACTCGGATACCTCTACTCCTGTTCCTACGGTGCGGGAAAAGCGGCGCTCGATCGCCTGACCAGGGACATGGCCATCGAGCTCGAACCCCGGGGGGTGGCGGCGGTCGTTCTGTATCCCGGATCGGTGGCCACCGAGTTCGTTCGCCAGGTCGCCGCCTCCAGGGGGCGGGACCTCACCGACGCTCAGACGCCCCTGTTCGTCGGGCGTTGCGCCGCCGCGCTGCTCGGGGCCGACGACCTTGATGCGCGTAGCGGCTCGATCCAGTGGGTGGAAGACCTGGCAGAGGAGTTCGATGTGGTGGACGAGCATGGCCGCCGGCCGCCCGGCTACGCCAGAAGGGCAGAGCTGGAACGTGCGGCCGCGAGTGCCCTCGGCATCTCGAGCGGATAACATTCACGGCTGACGGTTTCTGGGTTAACATCGCGACCAGGGTTCAAGATCGCATTGGGGGGAGGTTTCATGGATCTCAAGCTTGCCGGTAACAACGCACTCATCACGGGTGGCACCAAGGGTATTGGTCGCGCGATTGCCGAGGCGCTCGCTTCGGAAGGTTGTAATGTCGCCATCTGCGCCCGCAACCAGGAGGGCGTGGACGCTGCCGTCGAGGCGCTGCAGGCGAAGGGCGTCAAGGCGTTCGGGCAGGCGGTGGACGTGGGTAACGGCGACGACCTCAAGAGCTGGGTGCAGGCGGCTGCGGAGGCGCTCGGGGGCATCGACTGCCTGGTCTCGAACGTGAGTGGCGGCAACGCGCCGGGTGAAGCCGGTTGGCGAGCCAACTTCGAGCACGACGTCCTCGGATCGGTGCGGCTGGTCGAGAGTGCCCTGCCTTACCTGGAGAAGTCCTCGAATGCGAGCATCATCATGATCTCGTCCACCGCTGCGCTGGAGAAGTTCATGGCCGCCGGTGCGTACAACGCGATGAAAGGTGCCATGATCCAGTATGCGGGTGCGCTGGCCCAGGACCTGGGAGCGAAGGGGATCCGGGTGAATTCCGTCTGTCCGGGCCCGATCTTCATCGAGGGAGGCTCATGGGATCAGATCAAGCAGCACATGACCCCGCTGTACGAGCAGACGGTCGGTCAGATACCGGTGGGCAGGTTGGGCTCTGCGGAGGAGGTGGCTGCTCAGGTTGCCCTGCTGGCGAGCCCGCTCGGAGCTTTCACCACGGGCGCCAATCTGGTGATCGACGGCGGCTTCACCAAGCGCATTCAGTTCTGAGGAAGGGCGCCTGACGATGAGCGAACCGCAACGGATCGTCGATGTCTACCTGGTGGCGGCGGGCCAGTTCCACGACATCGACTTCGCGCGTCGCGAGCTGCTGACGCTGCTCGCCGAGCACGAGAATATCCGCTGCACGGTCGCAGCGGACTACCACGATCTCGATGCGCTCAGGGCCAGCGACTTTCTGATCACATACACGTGCAACCTGGTGCCGACGGAGGAGGAGCAGCTCGCCCTCAGGGACTATGTGGCATCCGGGAAGCGCTGGTTTGCGCTGCACGGAACAAACTCCATTCTCGAGTTCCTGGAGAACGGGGTGAACTCACCGGAGACCGCGCCGATACTGATGCAGACTCTGGGAACCCAGTTCATCGCGCACCCGCCCATCGCGCCTTTCAGAGTGCGGATCGCTGATCCGGAGCACGAGCTGGTGGCAGGCGTGAGCGAGTTCGAAACGGACGATGAGCTGTACCTGTCGCGCATCCATGGCGATCTGCATCTGCTGCTCGATACGCATTTCAACGGTGAGGCCACCGGCTTTGTCGAGTCGTCCTGGCACGACGACGAACCCCGTCCGCTCTACTACATTCATCGGGTCGGCGAGGGGGAGGTTCTCTATCTGAACCTCGGCCACTGCCGTGGTCACTACGACATGCGGCCGCTGATGCCCTACTACCCGAATGTCGAGCGGGGCAGCTGGGAGAAGCCCGAGTACTACGAGCTGTTGCGTCGGGCCATTCGTTACTGCGCCCGGGGCTGATCGGGCATCCGCTCCGCAATCAGGCCGAGCGACGGAACAACTCGGGCAACGCCTCGTCAGGGCAGTCGAGCAGCTCGTCCAGGAATGCGTGGAAACGCTGACCGCCGCCCTCATTGCGCCCGAACAGCACCTCGGCGTCTGGACGCGTCATCAGGGCACGTTGCTGCAGCAGACCGGTTGCGTAGTCTTCCTCACGGACGACGAACTCGAGCATCTTGAACTGTGCGTCCGCGGCAGCGCGGACCTCGTCGGTCTCCGGAAGCTTCCGCATCACGTAGTTCTGCACGGTTCTGGAGGTGGCGGGTGAATCGCCCGGGAAGAGCTGCGACACCATGACCGCGCGCCCTCCCCCACCGTCGAACGAGGCAATCGACACGTGCGGAAAGATCGTCCACACGCTCTGCAGCAGTGCATCCGTCGGCCACTCGGATTCCGGTTTCCCGTTCAGCTCCAGCAGCCGTGGATCGGGTGAGGCAACGCGCTGGTGGGGGCCCCAGGGATAGTAGAGCGCCTGACAGGGCATGTCCGAGCCGAACGTGTTCCTGTGCAGGATCGGCAGGTGATAAAGATCCATGTAGCCGTCGTAGGCGATCTTCCAGTTGGGACCTTCGACGGTTCGTGAGTCGTAGAGAGCCCAGTCAGCGAAGCCGAACGCGTCCAGCACCTCGTCGTACCCGCACAGGAACGTATCGATGTCGAGCGTCGAATCCGGGTTCAGGTTCACCCAGATCATGCCGGCCCGCTCGCCGACGGGCAGCGGTTTCAATCCGTGACAGGATTTGTCGATCTCGCCGAAGTCCCTCTCCTGGAAGATCGCCACCAGATTGCCGCGCTGGTCATAGGTCCAGGCGTGGTACGGGCAGCTGAAGCGACGGCGGTTTCCCCGTTCTTCCCGCACCACGACGGCGCCACGGTGGCTGCACGAGTTGATGTAGGCGCGTGGAACACCGTCCTGATCGCGAACCATGAGCACCGGTACGCCGGCCACCTCCAGCGTCTTGAAGTCGCCCGGATGCCTGAGCTCGCAGCTCATGGCGAGCATCAGCGGTAACCGGCGGAACACCCGGTCGATCTCCAGCTGCCAGCGCTCGGGGTCGTAGTAACGAGTGCCCGGAACACGGAGCACGCCATCGGTCCTTTCGATCCGCTGCGCCTGCACGCAGGCCATGTTGTGACGGGCCATTTCGATCAGCTGTTCCCGGCCCGTACCCCTTTTGTCTGCCTGTTGCATCTGCTGCTCCTGTGTGTCGGCTGCTGTCGCTCAGCCGACGGGTTGAACGAGAATCTTGATGTCCTGCGGTTCGTTGGCCAGACGCGTGAATGCTTCCCCGAGCTGAGAGAGAGTTATCGTATCCGTATGCAATGGTCGCAGCCTGAGGCGCCCGTCGATCACGAGTGCCTGGCTCAACTCGAACTCCTCGCGCGTGTAGCCGAGGGAAGTGACCAGCCGGATTTCCTTCACCAGCCACGCGGCACCATTGATTTCCGATGCCGAGGCCGGAACCCCGACAAGCGATACGACGCCGCCTCGCCGGCTCAGGCTCACCGCCTCCTCGATGGTGGCAGGCAGGCCCGCACACTCGAAGACGACGTCGGCGCCGGCGCGCCCCGTGAACGCAGCGATCCGCTCTGCCGCACTTTCCGTGCCGGGATCCACCAGCGCCTCGGCGCCCAGCTCGCCAGCCAGCGCCCTTCGACCGGGGTTGGGTTCGACGACGATCGTCGCGCCGGCGCCCGCTGCGCGGGCGCACTGCATGACGAGAAGGCCGATGGGTCCGGCACCGAGCACGACCACACTGTCTCCCAGCCGAACGGGCGTACGCCGCACCGCATGCAACGCGATGGTGGCGGGTTCGAGCATGGCGGCGTCCAGAGCGTCGATCCGGTCGTGGGTTGCATAGAGCCTGGATGCATCGATGGCAATGGCGGATGCGAACCCGCCGTGTGGTGCGGCCAGGGGACCGACACCGATCAGGCCCGAGAAGGCGGTCTCGCAGTGCTCGTGATCTCCGCGCTGACAGGTGGCGCAACGACCGCAGGCGCCGGCGATGCCGATGGCGACCCGGTCGCCCTCGCGGACGTTCACGCCGGGTCCGATGGCGCTGACGGTGCCGCACCATTCGTGCCCGCAGATGGCGGGATTGTAGGGCTGGCCGGACTGAAAGGCATGGACGTCAGTCCCGCAGATGCCACAGTAGTCGATCTGCACCACGGCCTTGCCCGGCTCCGGCGTCGGCTCGGGAAACTCCTTGAGCTCGAGCCGTTCCCGCCCCGTAACCAGTCCAACCAGCATGTGTCGATAGCCTCCCCCGCCGGGCCCGACGGCGCCGTTTCAAAAAAACCGGGTAGAATGATTGTTTTTCGGGACAGGGCGTGTCAAACGCGGTCGTTGGAATCGCGGGAGGCCCCGCAGGGAAAGGGAGTCGGGATGGCGGAACGAATCGCGCTGGTCACCGGTGCCGCGTCCGGCATCGGTGCGGAAGTCTGCAGGCAGCTCGCAGCCGCCGGCAACGAGGTGGTTCTGCTCGATCTGGATGTGGAGCGTGGCGGGGCTCTGGCCGATGAGCTGGGTGGCCGGTTCGTCCGCTGCAACGTGGCGGACCGCGCGGATTGGTTCGCTGCGGTGGACCGGTGTATCGCCACGGCGGGCGTGCCGGACTTCGCACATCTCAACGCGGGGGTGATGAGCGTACCACCGAGCGAAGCGTTCCTGCCCATCGAGGACCTGCCGGAGGCGAATTACCATCGAATCGTCGGGGTGAACCTGTCGGGGGTGGTGTTCGGCCTTCAGGCCCTGCTCCCGCACATGCGGAGCGGGTCGGGAGCGATCTGTGTCACCGCCTCCCTCGCGGGCCTGATCCCCCTTCCGTTCGACCCCATGTACGCTGCCACCAAGCATGCGCTGGTCGGACTCGTGCGCAGCGTAGCGGCGGCCGGTTCCGGGGCGGGGGCCTTGCGCATCAACGCGATCTGTCCGGGTGGGGTGGACACGCCGCTGATTCCGGATGCCTTGCGTGGCGACGAGATGGCGGTGATGCCTGTCGGCGTGCTGGCAGCGGAAGTTCTGGACCTGCTGGAGCGGGGCGGCAATGGCGAGATCCGCCTGCGTGTGGATGCCGTTTCGCCGGCCGAATCGGTCGCAGCGCCCACGTACGGCGGCCGGAGCTGAGAAGGATGGCAATGCGCGACGATCATCGTGAAGTGCTGCTGGTCACCAAGGGTCACCCCTTCGAGCGGGAACCGTTCTTCGCCATTTTCGACGAGATGGAGGGGGTCGGGTGGACCCACGTGGAGCAACCGGCTGCCCAGGCGCTGTTCTCGGTGGAGGCGGCGGGTCCGTTCGATGCTTTCGTCCTCTACGACATGCCGGGTATCGAGTTCCATCCCGACCGGCCCCCGGACTTTCCTGAGCCGCCGCTGCGGTTCCGTGAGCGTTTTCTCGAGCTTCTGGAGGCGGGTCACGGATTCGTTTTCCTGCACCATGCGATTGCCGGGTGGCCGGCCTGGGACACGTATGCCGACGTCGTCGGCGGTCGGTTTCTCTACCTGCCGGCCGTGCTCAAAGGACGGGAACGTCAGGATTCCGGCTATCGCCACGACGTGACCCACGAGATCCACGTGGTCGCCGAGCATCCGGTCACCGCCGGTGTTCCCGAGCGGTTCACGCTGACCGATGAGCTGTACCTCTATGAGGTTTTCGAGGACGACGTCGAGCCGCTCCTGGTCAGCGGGCACCGGTTCGTCCAGGAGAACTTCTACTCCGCGGCCCGCGTCGTCAGGGAAGGGCGCATGTTCAGCAACGAGGGCTGGCAGCACGATCCGGGCAGCAACCTGATCGGCTGGACGAAGACCTGGGGCAGGAGCCGAATCGTCTACCTGCAATGCGGCGATGGACCGGCGGCGTATGCCGATCCCAACGTCCGGCGACTGATCCGAAACGCCGTGTTCTGGGTCTCAGCGACCTGAAGCCCGTGCATTGAACCGGATCGGAAGCCGCGCCAGTCCCCGCAGCAGCACGTTTGGCGGGTAGGAGAGCTCGCTTTCGGGGCAGTCCAGCGCCAGGTCGTCGAGTCGCTCGATGAGCACCCTGAACGCCACGTTGAGCTCCTTGCGCGCCAGGTTGGCACCGATGCACATGTGTACGCCGTGGCCGAACGCCACGTTTGCTTTCGCGTTCTCGCGGGTGACGTCCAGGCGGTCCGGATCCGGAAAAATGCGCTCGTCCCGATTTGCCGAGGCGAATCGGATCTGTACCATGCCGCCCGCCGGCACCGCCACTTCACCGATCGTCGAGTCCTCCGTGGCCACCCGCCACATGTTGGCGGTGGGGGAGGCGAGGCGAAGCACCTCCTCGGTGAAGTTCTCCAGCAGCGACGGATCCGACTTGAGGAGGGCGTGCTGATCGGGATTCCGGATGAGCAGCAGCACCCCTTCGGCGATGCAGTGCGTGGTGGTTTCGTTGCCCGCTACGAGCAGCTGCTGCAGAATCGACAGCATCTCCGGGATGTCCAGCGGGCGTTCGTTCTCGAACCGGGCGTGGACGATGTCGGAAATGATGTCGTCCTTGGGATCGGCGCGGCGCTCCTCGAGCTTCGCTGCGAAGTACTTCTGGAACTCCACGATCAGCTTCACCGCCTCGAGCTCTTCGTCGGGTGAAGCCATTCTGGACAGCTGAGCGACGAACGCGTCCGACCAGGATTTGAAAAGCTCGTAGTCCGACAGGGGCACGCCCAGCTGATCGGCGATCACCGTCATCGGCACGCGCTCGGCGAAGTCGGCGACGAACTCACACCGACCGGCTCCGACGAAGCCGTCGATGAGCTCGTGGCAGAGCGATTCGATGTAAGGCGCCAGCGTGGAGACGCGCCTCGCCGTGAACGCCTGGTTCACCATGCCCCGATAGCGTCGGTGCAGGGGCGGGTCCTGGGTGAGCATGGTGTCCACCGGCGGGTAGCCCTCCCGCTGCGCCTCGAGGATGCGCGGATCCACGTCTCCTTCCGAGCGCATGGCCTGGCCGAACCTGTTGGAGAAGATCTCGTGGTGCTTGGCCACGTCACGCACGTGCTCATAGTCGGAGACGAAGACGATGCCGGTGTGGGGGCAGCGGTATACGGGGGCCTCCCGGCGCAGCCGCGCATTGAAGGCATGTGGACAGGCCAGCACCTCTGGGCTCAGCGGCGTGGTGGCCTCCAGGGGCGCGTTAAGAATGTCCGTATCGTTCATGCGATGTCCCTCCTCTGCTCAGTGCGTCTTCACCATGAGCTTGCCGATGTTGTAGCCCTCGAACAGACGGATCAGGGCGCGGGGCAGCTCCTGAAAGCCCTCCACGACGGTGACCCGCTGCCTGAGGCGGCCCTCGCGCATCCACTCGCGCATCTGCCGGGCCGCCTCGGGGAAGCGGGCAGCGTAGTCGAGGACGATGAAGCCCTCCATGCGGGCGCGGCGAAAGACCAGGTTGAAGTAGTTTTTCGGTCCGGCCAGCTCACCGGTGGCGTTGTAGCGGGAAATGCCGCCGCACAACACGACCCGGGCACGGTCGCGGATTCGCGCGAGGCAGAGATCCAGAGTCTCGCCGCCCACGTTGTCGAAGTAGATGTCGATGCCATCCGGACAGTGAGTATCGAGCGCGGCGGACACATCTTCCCGTTTGTAGTCGATGGCCGCATCGAAGCCCAGCTCATCGGTCAGCCAGCGGCACTTCTCCGCGCTACCGGCGATCCCGACCACCCGACAACCCTGTATCCGGGCGATCTGACCGGCAATGCTGCCGGTGGCGCCGGCTGCCCCGCTGATGACCACCACATCCCCGTCGTTGGGTTTCCCGACATCGAGCAGCCCGAAGTAGGCGGTCATGCCGGTGCCACCGAGAATGCCGAGCGCCTCTTCCGGCGCCACATCGTCGTCGAATCGGCGCAGCGGCAGCCGGCGCCCATCGGAGACGACATAGTCCTGCATGCCGAACGTGCCGCCGACGAGACACCCCTCGGGAAAGTCGGGGTGATGGGAATCCACCACCCGCCCCACGGCACCGGCACGCATCACGTCGCCGATCTGCAGCGGCGCGACGTAGTCGGCTCGATTTTCCATCTGCCCCCGCATGGACGGATCCAGCGAGATGTGACTGGTCCGAACGAGCACCTCGCCGTCACTCGGTTGTGGAATGGGGACTTCTCGATACTCGAAGTCCGAGACCTTGACCATGCCTTGCGGTCTCGCGGCGAGCAGGAACTGTCGATTGATCTCTGTCATGGCTTGTCGCAGGTATTGGTGGTGTAAAAAAAACCGTCTAGACTGACTATTTTAGGCGTAACGAATCGCGCCGCAATCAATCCGCTCGGTGCGGATCAGACCCATGAGGGGAGGGCACATGGGAGGGGAGCGCAAAGTGGTCAGACCGTTTCGGTTCGCGGTTCAATCGTTCAGCGCCGGCTCCGGCGCGGAGTGGACGGAGCGTGCCCAACGGGCGGAGGCGCTCGGCTACTCGGCTCTGCACCTCGCCGATCATCTGATCGGTCCGGGACCCGCTCTCGAGAAGACCGCGCACCCGGTGCAGACACTGGCGGCGATTCCGGCGATGGCGCACGCGGCAGCGGTGACACGGGACATCCACATCGGCTGCCGCGTGTTCTGCATCGACTATCACGACCCACTCGTGCTCATCAAATCCGCCATGACCATCGACCTTCTGTCGGAAGGCCGGCTGGAGCTCGGGCTCGGTGCCGGATGGCTCCAGGAAGAATATGCTGCCGCGGGGATCGGGTTCGATCCTCCGGGTAAGCGTATCGATCGGCTGGCGGACGTGCTCGATGCGCTCGATGCGTTTCGAGGCGAGGGCCTGGTCAGTGTGGACAATGCCAATGTGCATTGGCAGGACTTCGAGGGCGTCCCCAAGCCGGTTTCGAAACCTCCGGTCATGATCGGTGGCGGCAGCCCGCGGGTGCTGCGTCTGGCGGGCCGCCGCGCGGACGTGGTCAGCTTCAACTTCAACAACCGCTCGGGCGTCATCGGTCCGGAGGGTGTCAGGTCCTCATCGGAAGAAGAGACGAAACGCAAGGTCGAGTGGGTCCGTGAAGGTGCCGGCGACCGTTTTGCCGAGCTCGAGCTCGAGATCGGTGCGTACTTCACGTTCGTGACGGACGATCCGGGTCCCATGCTGAAGGGCATGGCGGGATCCTTCGGCTACTCGGAGGAGGAAATGCGCAGGCACCCGCACGCCCTGTTCGGATCCGTGGATACGATCTGTGAGGAGCTGGAACGGCGCCGCGAGCTGTTCGGCATCTCCTACGTTACCGTGGGTGACGGTGCCATGGAGGCTTTCGCGCCCGTGGTGGCGCGACTCACGGGGAAGTGACAGACAGGGATTCTCCGGCACACCGGCAGACTTCGAGGAGACACAGATGCAGCTGGACGGCAGAACGGCAGCGATCACCGGCGGCACGGCCGGTATCGGGCTCGCGATCGCGGAGACGTTTCTAGCGGAAGGTGCGCGGGTCGGTCTGATGGCGCGTGATGAGGAGCGGGGCCGTGAAGTGGCGGATCGGCTCGGAGATGCGGCCCGATTCGTTTCCGGCGACGCTACCTCGCAGGGGGATGTCGAGGCATTCGTCGACGCGATCGGAACGGAGTTCGGTGGCGTGGACATTCTCGTGAACAATGCTGGCGGCGCCAGTGATCTCCAGCCCATCGTCTCCATCAGTGACGAGGAATGGGATCTGGTGATGAAGTGGAACCTCTACTCCACCTTCTGGGCGACCCGGCGCGCGCTGCCTGGCATGACCGCACGGGGCTGGGGCAGGGTGATCAACATCTCCTCCGTGGAAGGCAAGCACGGCAAGGCGGTGTTCACGGCCTATACCACGGCCAAACACGCGATCAACGGTATGACCAAGGCGGTGGCGCGGGAGGTGGGGACCGCCGGCGTGACCGTGAACGCCATCTGCCCGGGACTGGTCATCACGGACATCATACGCCGGACCGGCCCCGCGACGGCGGCTGCAATGGGCATGACGTTTGACGAGATGGTTGCCGCCTTCTCGGCGGACGCGGCCATCCAACGGCCGGTCACCGTGGAAGAAGTCGCGGCGGTCGCGCTGCTGCTCGCCTCCGAGGCGGGTGGTGGCATAACGGGCGCGCTGCTCAGCGTGGACGGTGGTACGGCCCAGTACTGAACCAGGGCCGGCGTGAGCCGGCCCCGTCGCAGTTTCGAGTCTCGCGAGCCCCCGCCCGGATCGCTCAGCGGTCCCAGCGTAGCTCCAATGCATAGTTGCGCGGCGGGCCCCAGCCCTGGAAACCACCGGTAGCCCCGAGGGGCAGCTCGTAGTCCTTGTATTCCTCGTCGGTGAGGTTGCGACCGTACAGGGAGACCGTCAGGCGGTCGCCGCTGTCGCCGAGCATCCACTCCAGGGCGATGCGGGCGTCCAGCAGCGTGTAGCCGTCCTGGGCCACGTCCGACTCCCCGGTGAGCAGGTTGGAGGCGATCACGAAGTTGTCCTGGCCACGCGCGGTGGCGGAGGCAACCACCCGGGTACGGCCGAACTGATGATCGAAGACGCCCGTCAGGGACCAGTTCCAGTCCGGTGCCCGGGGCAGCTGCTGTGCCGGCAGCGCGATGGTGGTGCCGGGGCAGGCAGCACTGCCTGGAATGCCTGCGGTGCCGAGGTCACCAATGGGCACACGGGTGCAGTCCTCGTCGTATGCCTTGCGCTTCGCATCCTGAATCCCGACCTGACCGTTGACGCTGAAGTACTCTCCGAGCAGCGCCGTCATGTCGAGCTCCAGGCCATAGATTCGGGTCTTGTCGGCGTTGTTCACGACCGTGTTGGTACCCGGTGCGAAGAACGGATCCTGGAGCACCACCCCGTACTGCTGATGCTTCATGTCGGTATAGAAGGCGGTGGCGTTGAGACGCAGCTTGCCATCCACGAAGTCGTTCTTTGAGCCTACCTCGTAGGTGGTCACGTCCTCCGGCTCGTAGGTGAGCTGTCCGATCCGGTTGCCGCGGCTTGCGAAGCCTCCAGAGCGGAAGCCTTCCGCGTAGGAGAAGTAGAGCCGGTTCGAGCCCGTCAACGCCCAGTTGGCGGTGAACTTGAAGATCACGTCATCCCAGGAATCCTTGATACGGACCGGAAAACCGGGCGGTGGCGGCGGTGCAACGGCGGTGTAGTTGTTGCTCATCTTCTTTTTCTCGTCGATGTAGCGCAGCCCGGCCGAAAGCTCCAGCGTATCCGTCACCTCCCACTCTACGGAGCCGAACACCGCCCAGGAGTTCACGTCCTCGGCAAAGTCCTGCACCGAGTAGCTGCCGCCGGGTACCCGGAACGGGCCCAGCTCGCCGGTCGGGTCCGGCTCGTAGGGTGTCTGGCAGTACAGGTCTCCCAACGCGGGATTGGGGAAGAGGAAGCCGGCAAACGGGTTGCCCGGGACCAGCGCGCCGAAGACGTCGCACCCCGCAGGGTAGGCGAAGTTCTGCAGCTGGGCGATGGCATTCGTGGTCTGCTGATTGGTGATCTTCGCGTCCCAGTAGAAAGCGCCGGCGGTGAAGTGCCAGCGCTCGCTGAAGTCCCCGGAGAGACGGAGTTCCTGGGAGAACTGCTCGTAGGTCTGGTCGCGCAGCGTGTGCAGCTGGGCCAGCGGTTGGGGAGCGACGATGGGGCTCACCGTGTCGTCGAAGCTGGCCAGCGTCGCCGAGTCGAAATCCTGCTGCACCCAATCATCCTCGTCGACCCAGCCGGTGATGGAGGACAGGGTCATACCACCGATCTGCCAGTCGATGACCAGGCCGAGCATGTCCTGGTCGTATTTCGTCTGTGCATCCCAGTCGTTCTCGTTCACGAACGGATCGTCGCCGTTGTAGCGCGCATCCATGGCCACGCTGTCGCTGCGATCGCGCAGATGGTCGTAGGTCAGCGTGGCGGTGAAATCATCGGTGACGGCCCACTTCAGCGCCGCGGTGTATGCCTGATAGTCGATGTCGCCGATGTGGGAGTTGGTGTTGATGTTGTCCCAGTAACCATCCCGTTTCTTGCGGATCCCACCGATCTTCAGGGCGAGGGTGTCATCCACCAGCGGGATGTTCAGACGGCCCTTCAGATCCTGCTTGCTGTAGTTGCCCAGCTCGCCGGCAACGGAAAAGCCCCACTCGTTGAATTGCGGCTGCACGCGCTTGACCACGATGGTGCCACCGGTGGTGTTCTTTCCGAAGAGCACGCCCTGTGGGCCCCGGTTCACCTCGATCTGGTCGATATCGAACATGTCGATGAGCTGGCCGGTGTTGGTGCCCTGGTAAATCCCGTCGACGATCACCCCGACGGCGGGTGGAATGTTCTTCTCCACGTCCGCGTAGCCCAGGCCGCGGATGTAGATTGCTCCCATCTGCGGACCCGCGGTCTGCCTGCCGATGAACACGTTCGGCATTCGCCCGTCGATGTCCCGTAGCGTGTCGGGATTGATCTGCTCGATGTCGTCGGCATTGAACGCGGTCACGGCAAGCGGAACGTCCTGCTGCGACTCGGCCCGGCGCCGTGAGGTGACGACAATTTCCTCGATGACCCCACTACCTGACTGGGCCGTGGCCGCGTGCGCGGCAGGACCAATCGGAAGCGTGGCGATTCCCGTGATCGCGGCAAACGCCACCGCGACCGTTGCACTCAGTCTGATGAGCTGCATCTTCTCTCCCCTGTTTTCCCCTTGTTGAAGCCGCGTTGCCGGCCGCACTCGCGTACATGCTCCGCGTGTATAACGTTGTCGCTCCGATCGGAAAACCGACAGTCGTGACGGTTATGCACGCGAAGTATGTAATTCAGGGAGGAACGACGTCAACGGTTCGGAGGCGGAGTTGGACAGCAACGTCTGCTGACCTGAGAATGGCCAGTGGATTCCCGAGGGAAGCTTCGTGATACTCAGACACTTCAACGGATCGAACCGCGACGAAGCTCTCAACGCTGAGATACTGCAGGCCATCGAGTCGGATGGTGCCTGTATCCTCGACGGCCTGATTCCTGAGGGGCTGTGCGATGCGTTGATGGCCGACTTCCGGCCGCACATCGCAGCAGCGCCGTGGAGCAACCAGGAAGCGACCAATTTCGGCGAGACGGACGAGTTCTTCGGAAGAAGGACGAAACGGTTTCATCGCCTGCCGTCCCTGTCCGCCCTGGTCAGCGAGATAGCCACGCACCCACGGCTGCTGGCGCTGGCCGCCGAATTCCTCGGCAAGGGCGCCGCGTGCCGGGACCTGCGCATCAGTACCATGGAACTCATGGTCCTTGGCGGTGGCCAGGATCCCCAGATGCTGCATCGCGATGCGGACTCCTGGCACTGGCTGCCGAGACCGATGCGCTCGAAGCTGCTGTTCAGTGCCAATGTGGCGCTGTGTGACTTCCGGCCGACGAACGGCGCGACGGTAGTGGCCCCCGGTTCGCACCGCTGGCCAGACGACCGGAGTGCCAGCCCCGGGGAAACGTGCTGCGCGGTGATGAAGAAGGGCTCGGCGCTTCTGTATCGCGGGGACGTGCTGCACGGGGGCGGCGACAACACCGAGGCGGACATCCGCACCGGGCTCTACGTGGGCTACATTCCGAGCTGGCTGGCGCCTCTGGAGAATCACGCGCTCGGTAACGAGCGCGCCGTGCTCGATGCCCTGGATGCCCGAATGCAGCGTCTGCTGAACGTCTCGTCACCGTTCCTCACCTTCCCTTAGTCGTGTCGGTCCGCAACCTTCAGTTTCTCTTCGATCCTTCCTCCGTTGCGCTGATCGGCGCGAGCACGGAGGCGGGCTCGATCGGCTCGGTCATCGCAAGGAACCTGTTTCGCGGTGGATTCGACGGGCCCGTGCTGCCGGTGCATCCGCATCACCGCGCTGTCGAAGGGGTGCTGGCATACCCGGATGTGGCGAGCCTGCCCCTGACGCCGGATCTGGCGGTGATCGCCACGCCGCCGGCGACCGTCGCTGGACTGGTGGCGGAGCTTGCGGAGCGCGGAACGCGAGCCGTCGTCATCATCAGCGCCGGGTTCGACGCCGGCGATGGTGCGATGTCCGAGCAGGCGATCCTGGACGCAGCGCGACCGCACCTGGTGCGGATCATCGGCCCGAACACCGTCGGGTTCCTGTCGCCCGGGCGGGGTCTGAACGCGAGCTTCGCGCATCTGTCCCCCGACCCCGGTCACCTGGCCTTCGTTACCCAGTCCGGGGCGGTCGTCACCGCGGTCATCGACTGGGCGAAGTCGAGGGGTATCGGTTTCTCGCATCTGGTTTCGCTCGGCAACATGTCCGACGTCGACTTCGGCGACATGCTGGACTACCTGGCCAGTGACAAGAAAACGAAAGCCATCCTGCTGTACATGGAAGGGATCCGGCACGCGCGGAAGTTCATGTCGGCAGCCAGAGCCGCCGCGCGGATGAAGCCCGTGATCGTCGTCAAGGGCGGGCGGCAGCCGGAGGGAGCGCGTGCGGCCGCATCCCACACGGGCTCGCTCGCGGGTGCGGACGACGTTTACGACGCGGCCTTCCGGCGCGCCGGGATGCTGCGCGTCGACAACCTGGAGGCGCTGTTCATGGCCACCGAGACGCTGGCGGACGTGCGGCTGCCGCGAGGTGATCGACTCGCCATCGTCACCAATGGGGGCGGCATGGGCGTGCTCGCGACGGACGAGCTTCTCGCGCTCGGAGGCAGGCTGGCTGCGCTGCCCGAGAGTACGCTCGGTGAGCTCGATGGCGTTCTGCCGCCGACGTGGTCGCGGGGAAATCCGGTGGATGTGGTGGGCGACGCTCCGCCCGAGCGCCTGGGCGATGCCGCTCGGGTTCTGCTCGGGCACCCTCGCGACCTGGATGCGCTCCTGGTTCTGAACTGCCCGACCGCTGTGGCCACCCCCGCGGATTGCGCCCGGGCCCTGGTCGCCGCGGTGCCGGCGAGGCAGGCGGAGATCCCGGTCCTGACCAGCTGGATTGGCGAGCACACGGCAGCGGCCGGCAGGGATGTGCTCAACGCCGCCGGATTCCCCACGTACGCATCGCCCGAGGTGGCGGTTGGCGCGTTCATGCAGCTGGTGAGCTACCGGCGCAATCAGGCGCTTCTGATGGAAACGCCGCCGTCGGTCCCCGAAGCCTTCGAGCCGGACTCGCCGTCGGTCCGCGCGCTGCTCGATGTGCGTCTCGCAGATTCCGGAGGCTGGCTCTCGCAGACCGAGGTGGACCGGATCCTGACCGCCTATGGCATCGGTACCGCCGGCGTGCAGGTCGCCGACGATCCCGCAGCCGCTGCCTCGCTGGCCGAAACTATGGGGGTGCCGGTGGCGCTGAAGATTTCATCGCCGGACATCATCCACAAGTCGGACGTGGGCGGCGTCGCGCTGAATCTGGATGGTGCGGACGCCGTGCGGAATGCGGCGAGCGCCATGCTGGCCCGGGTGGGCGAGTCTGCGCCTGGCGCGCGGGTCGAAGGTTTCACGGTGCAACCCATGGTTCATCGCCCCGGTGCGCACGAGCTCATCGTCGGCATGCTCCTCGACACTCAGTTCGGTCCGGCGCTGCTGTTCGGCCATGGTGGCATCGCGGTGGAGGTGATCAACGATCGAGCGCTCGGGCTGCCGCCGCTGAATCTGCGCCTGGCTATGGACATGATGCAGCGCACCCGTGTCTTCCACCTCCTTTCGGGCTATCGGGATCAGCCCGCCGCGGACCTGACCGCCATCGCCATGACGCTCCTGCGCGTCGCGCAGCTGGTCATGGACTTTCCGGAGATCATCGCCCTGGAGATCAATCCGCTGCTTGCCGACGCCGATGGTGTGATCGCCCTCGATGCACGGATCCAGGTGGCGAGGGCCGAGGGGGCGGCCGGGGATCGGCTCGCCATCCGCCCTTACCCGAAAGCGCTCGAGTCGACGGTCCCGGCGTCTGACGGGCGCACGCTGCTGCTGCGGCCGATCGTTCCGGAGGACGAGCCGGCCCTGCAGGCCGGTTTCGCCGGTCTGACCCCTGAGGAGATCCGACTGCGCTTTCTCGCCCCGGTGGGTGCGCTCACCCACATGCTGGCGGCGCGCTTCACGCAGCTCGACTACGACCGGGAAATGGCCCTGGTTCTGACCGAGTCGGGCGTGCCCGGCACCAGGGAGATCTATGGGGTGGTCCGGCTCTCATCGGATCCGGACAACGAGCAGGCCGAGTTCGCCATCATCGTGCGCCAGGACATGGCCGGACAGGGTCTGGGCACCCGCCTGATGCGCAGCATCATCGACTACGCGCGATCGCGCGGCATCGGAGAGGTCTGGGGGGTGACGCTCCGGGAGAATGCGGTGATGCGGCGGCTTGCCGGCTCGCTCGGGTTCCGGGAATCCGCGTTCGAGGACGATCGGAGCCTGGTGCGCCTGTCGCTGGTCCTCGACGTGACGCGGACGACTTCCTGACCTCGCGGCACCACGCTGAGGTTACCGGGCCATCGTTTCAGATCCTGGAAGGCTTCCCGCCCTCAGTTCGGGCAGGCGCCCGGCAGCCAGCCGGTGACTGCAGGATCGGCGCAGGCGGAGCAGTCGTTGCCGTAGGTCCGCGAGCTGCCGTCGGCATGAGTCGCACAGACAGGCGCGTAGATCTGGGTGCAGATCTCCGGGCGCGGGTCGCTGCAGGGATTGAGATCGCCCGGCGCCGTTTCAGAGCCCGGATGACGTCCGACCCCCGCTTCGCCGGGACTGCTACCACCACCGGTGCAGCCGCCAGCAACGAGCAGGATCACCAGGTGCACGCAGGTCCGATTCATACCGTTCGTTCCAAACCGGGGCCAGGAGGCATAATGCGGAAAGTTCAGCTGCTGGGAAAGGAGGTTCGCCGTGCCCTATGCTCGAAGTGCCGGTGTGGAGATCTATTACGACGTGCAGGGTGAAGGGGAGGCGATTCTCTTCGCACACGGTGCCGGCGGCAACGCCGGGATCTGGTTCGAGCAGATGGCGGTATTTTCCCGAAGCCATCGTTGCATCGCCTTCGATCACCGCACCTTCGCCCGATCGCCCGCGGAGCCCGGGAGCATCACGCCCGCGCAGTTCCGGGACGACGCCCTCGCGGTGCTCGACGCCGCCGGCGTCGAACGTGCTCACCTGGTAGGTCAGTCCATGGGCGGCTGGACCTGTCTGAGGCTTGCCCTGGACTGCCCGGAGCGGGTGCTGAGCCTGACGCTGAGCTGCACGCCCGGTGGTCTGCCGAACCCGGAACCGACGGATTCCGCGCGCAACCTCACCCGCAACGACGACCGCGGCACCGGCGGGGTGATGGCCACCATGTCCCGGGCAACCGCCGCCGATCCGGCGCGCATGCAGCTCTATCAGACCATCAATGGCTTCAACACCGCGTTCAGCATGACCAATCTGCGGTCCCTCACCGATCCGGCCTACGCCGTGAGCGAGGCGGACGCCGGCGCGGTGGCCGTGCCGGTGCTGTTCGTCTCCGGCGCGGAAGATCCGTTGTTCCCGAGCGCACAGCTCGCCGGCTACGTGCCCTGGTTCT
>JASFLG010000012.1:0-22574 GCA_050118205.1 Pseudomonadales bacterium | reverse complement strand
GTCCGCGGCGGAGAAATCGCCTATCAGATACTCCTTACCCGCCAGCGTTTCGTCCACCGGCGCGAGCGCGCGGGTGAGCAGGCGCTGCGCCTGTCCGAGCACGGTCTCGTCGCGACGGTCCTGCGGGAGCAGTACGGTCTGCACGACGATCGTGTTCACCGGCGGCATCACCATGCCCTCACAGTAATGGAACCACTGCAGGTAGTAGGGAAACTCCGGAGAGTCGACCGCGGGTTTGAGCCCCCCGTTCCTGTGCCGCTCCAGGATGTACTCCACGATGGCGCCGGACTCGTAGATGCTGACGTCCCCATCCTCGAGCACCGGCACTCGGCCCAGCGGGTGCCGCGCGCGGTGCTCATCGGACTTCAGATCTTTCGGATGGAACTCCATGCGGTTCAGCTCGTAGGGCAGTTCCAGTTCCTCCAGCAGCCAGACGATGCGTCCGGCGCGGGAATTCGGCGCGAAGTGCAGTTTCAACATCGGCAATCTCCCTTTTGTCCTGCACTTCATCCTAGCCATCCTAACGGGCTAATGCAATGCATTAGCATCCTCGATCGGTCGAAGCAGACAGCTCGCCACAGCAGACGACGTAGTTCTGATTCATGAATCCTCGCCGGACGCTGGAGCTTTTCAGGACGACTGATTGAACACCGGCTTGCGTTTCTCCATGAAGGCTCGCATGCCCTCCACGGAATCCGCCGTGCCCCGATTCGCCTTCACCGCGGCCATCTCGTCGGCCATGGACTCCGCGAGCGTCCTGGTCTCATGACCCACCACCACCCCCAGCATGGACTTCACCGCCTGACGCGGTTGCGCGGCCAGCTCCTCACCAAGCGCCTGCGCGCGCGCCTTCAGACCATCGAGCCCTACGAGCTCTGTCACCAGGCCGATGCGGTACGCCTCCGCCCCGTCGATCCTGCGGCCGCGCAGGATCATGTCGAGGGCATACGTGCGGCCGACGGCACGCGGCAACCGAGCGGAGCCGCCCCACGCCGGCACGCTGCCGAGATCCATCTCCGGCAGGCCGATATGTGCGCCGGAGTCCGCAGCGAGGCGGAAGTGACAGGCGAGCGGCAGTTCCAGCCCACCCCCCAGGCAGAATCCGAACAGCGTGGCGATGGCCGGCGTACCACCATTCTCGATCATATCCAGCACGCGATGGCGCTGGCCGAAGAAGGCTTCCGGGCTCCCTGCCCGCTGTATCCCCGCCGGGATCTGCTTCAGGTTCATGCCGGCGGAGAAATTCACAGTACCTTCTGCGGTGAAGATCATCGCCCGTACATCGTCATCCGCCAGGACCTGCGGCAGCTGCTCTTCCAGGCGATCGATGTACTCGAGGCTCATCAGGTTCCAGGGTGCGTCGTTGATGCTGAACGTCGCCACGTTGTTGGTGACCGTATAGAGATAAGGGTCTGTCATGTCGGTGTTCCTCGGCTGGGGATCGGAATACTCACCCCGACCCCAGCGATTGTTTCACGTACCCGGCGAGATAGTTCTCGAACACGGGGCGCCCCGATAGCTGCACCAGGTGAGCGTGCACGCCCGGAAAGTCTGCTTCGAACGTCCGACTGATCGGCGCGAAGCCCTGTCGCTCCAGCCGATCCTGCATCGGCCGCTCACGCAGGAACTGGGCGAGGTCGCAAGCAAACCCGATGTCGGCGATGGTCAGCTCACTCCCGGCAACAAAAGGCGTGGCGGCGAGCGCCTGCTCGATGCCGTTGAGGTAGAACTCCCAGGCACCTGCCATCCGCTCATGCGTCGCTGCGTCCATCCGATCCACCGCCAGCAGGTAGACCTGTGCCTCGCGCGCGAACACCAGCGTGGCGTCCAGGAAGCTGTCGATGCGCGAAGCCGCGTAGTGATCACGGCCGTAAAGCCCATGGCCGGTGCCCGCTGCCCGCGCCACGGAACGCAGAATGCTGTTCGACTCGAATATGCCGATGCTGCCGTCGCCGCTGAAGGCGGCCGGCACGGTACCGAACGGGTGCGCGCGCAGGAACGCATCGGTCTTGTATAGGGTGCCACTGAACCCGCGGCGGCTTGTCCTTGCATAGGGACTGTGGTCGGTGCGCTCCGTTTCATCGAGCACACGAGCATCGAAATCCCACAGCCAGCTGGAGAGATTGGCCGGTTTGTCGCCGATGACCTCCACCTCGACGCCGATGAGCTCAGCGGCGATCAGCGACTTCCAGACCCTCGGATTCGGCAGGTAGGAGAATATCCTCAGGCTCGCCACTACCAGCTCTCACCGAAGGGACGGATCACCAGCTCGGATGACCAGGCACTGCGCGGCTGATGGGCAAGATCGAAGCAGGCGTCAGCAATATCCTGCGGTCGGCAGAAGAACTCATCCGGCCTGTCCTTGAAGAACGCTCTCGTCCACGCCAGATCGATCACCGCATCGATGGCGAGATAGGCGGCATGGACGCCTTTCGGCCCGGCCTCCCGGGCGATGCTTTCCAGCAGGATGCGCTGGGCTGCCTTGGACGGCGCGAACCCGGCGAAGGCGGGCTTGCCGCGATAGGCGGAGGTATTGCCCGTGCAGATGATCACCCCGCCGCCGGCGGCAATCATGTCGGGTGTCGCCAGGCGGGCGAGATGCAGCAGCGCCATCGTGTTGATCTCGAAGGCTCGACGCAGGCCATCCGGATCGATGTCCATGTAAGTGCCCCGCTCCGCGCCCACCGCGTTGTGCACCACGATCGTCGGCGCGCCGAGTTCCGTCCTCACCCTGTCGAAGGTTGCCTCGAGCGAATCACCATCACCCACATCGCAGGGGTAGGCGGACGCTGCGCCCAGCTCCTTCGCCAGCGCCTCGAGACGCGCGCCCGTCCTCGCCAGCATGGCGACCCGGTAGCCGCCCGCGGCGAAACGGCGCACCAGGGCAGTGCCGGTACCCGGCCCGACACCGGTGATCAGGCAGACGGCCGTCACCGGGAGAGATCCACCTTTTCCGGCAGCACCTGGCGGAGCATTTTGCTGCAGACCGCGAGGTTTTCAGCGAAGCCGGGACGCACCTTCATGGCCTCCGTGTGCTTTACCAGCGACGGCCATCTCCCGGCGTCGGGTGTGCCGGCCACAAGGTCCAGCTGCGCCATCTGCGCGCCGACGGCAATGTCGGCGATGGAGAAGCGATCGCCGACGAAGAACTCCCGCCCGTCCAGCGTTTTTTCCAGGTAATCGAAGTGCGGCGGCAGGGTTTCGTTCCATCCCTTCCTCGCCGTCTCCAGATCCGACTCCTTGCCCTGGAACCGGGGGAACATGATCGGCCTGAAGATCTGCATGCCGAGCGGCATGGCGACCTCGGAATCCGCATACTCTTCCAGCCAGGCCGAGCGGCCCGCATCGAAAGCAGTGGCGCCATAAAGCCCGGCATCCAGCTTGCGGTCCAGGAAGAGACAGATTGCCGAGGAGTCGGCAATGGTGCCCGGAATGCCTTCCTTACCCAGCGTTCGATCGCGCAGCACCGGGATCCGCCCCGCCGGGCTGATCTCGAGGAACCAGTCGGGCTTGGCCATGATGTTGACGTTCTCGAAGTCGTAGTCGATGCGCTGACTGCGGAGCACCACTTCCACCTTGCGCACGAACGGTGAAAGCGGTGAGCCGTAGAGGACGTAATCTGACATGGTTGTCTCCTGTGAAGTGATGATGAGCGACCACTGCCGCGCCGCCGCTACTGCCGCGCCATCGCCGCCCTGCCCTCGCGCTCCGCTTCTTCCGCCCGGTCCTGTCTGCCTGGTCTCCTGGCCAGCTCGAAGATTACCCTGCGGATGTCGCCGGGATATTCGAACGGCGGCTGGTACGCCTTGTTCACGGGCGCCATCGCCCGACCGAAGTCCATCCCGGTGCTCGACAGCATCCCCAGCAGACGGGGAATCTCGCCTTCCGCCTGCTGATCGCCGTCAACGAGCAGTCGCACTGCGGCCCGCCGCTCCGGCAGACGCTCAACGACCACCGTCACGGTGTGCTCTCCTGACGACAGCGGTGTCGCGGCAACGATGAGCGTGTGATCGTGAAAACAGTTGTAGTCGAACTGCAGCCTTCCGTCCTGCACATAGAGTGCGAAACCGGAGTTCAGCGTACCCCGGTTTACCAGCGCACCGTCGCCATCGCCTTCCGGATGCTCGAGGCTCACTTCCATGGTCCACCCCCTCGCGGCGGACGGACAGGCATCGGCAACGATGTGCGAAATCGGGGGGTAGTAGACAAACCGGTCGCGGCCGCCGGGAAGACCCGGGCGACGGGCAGCACGAAAGGTCTGGGCCGCCGGGCGGTCGTCGAGCGGCAAGGCGCCGTGCTTCTCCGCCTCCCGCCACCACAGATCGATCATCTTCTGCAGACGCTCGGGCTCTGCTTGGGCGAGGTTGTGGGCCTCGGAAAAATCCTCGTCCAGGTGGTAAAGCTCCCAGGGATCTTCATCCCACGATGTGCCCGGCGCATGCCGGGTCACCGCTTTCCAGCCGTCCTGCCAGATGCCGCGATGTCCCAGCATCTCGAAGTACTGGACCGGCCGCGTCGGGGTCGTTCCGACGTTGGTGAAGCTGGCGGCCAGCGAGGCACCATGGAGCGGCATCTGCTCAACTCCGTTGAACACCACGGGCGCTTCCGCCCCCGTGACTTCCAATAGGGTCGGCATGATATCGATCGCATGGCAGAACCCACGCCGGACCTGGCCCGGTGCAGCGACGCCCTTCGGCCAGTGAATGACCAGCGGGTCCCGCACGCCGCCGCCGTGAGTGTTCTGCTTGTACCACTTCAGGGGCGTGTTCCCGACCTGTGACCAGCCCCAGGGGATGTTGGAATGGCTCTCCGGCCCGCCGATGTCATCGAGCCGTGCGACAGCCGCATCCACGTCCTCCTGCATGCCGTTGAACCACTTCATCTCGTCGAACACGCCGGTGGGGCCACCCTCCTGGCTCGCACCGTTGTCGGACATGACGATGAGCAGCGTGTTGTCCAGCTGCCCGATAGCCTCGAGGAAAGCAACCAGGCGGCCGATCTGGGCATCGGTGTGATCGAGCTGTGCGGCAAAGGCTTCCTGCAGGCGGTTGGCGAAGCGCTGCTCGTTGCCGCTGAGCTCGACCCAGGGCTTCACCCCCGGGTTCAGCGGTGCGAGCGCGGTGTCTGCGGGGATGATGCCGATGTGCTTCTGCTGCTCGAACCAGTCTCTGCGCGTGACGTCCCATCCGGCATCGAATCTGCCGCGGTACTTGTCGAGATACGCCTTCGGCGCCTGATGGGGCGAATGCGTCGCGCCGAACGCCAGATACAGAAAGAAAGGCCGCTCCGGCACCAGAGATACCTGGTCACGCAGGAAACCGATGGAACGGTCGACGATGTCTTCCGATACATGGTAGCCCGCCTCCGGTAGCCCCGGTGCCTCGATGTGGTGATTATCGACGGTGAGCTCAGGGTAAAACTGATCCGTCTCTCCCTGCATGAAGCCGTAGAAGCGATCGAAACCGCGCTGCAGCGGCCAGTTCCGAAGCGGCCCCGCCGCAGAGCACTCGGACATGGGCGTGAGGTGCCACTTCCCGGCAGCGTACGTGCCGTAACCCGCCTCTCGCAGCACATCGGCCAGCGTGGCGGCAGATCTCGGGAGAAACCCGCGCATGTTCGGATAGCCGGTATCCATGTTGGAAACACCGCGCATCCCCACCGCATGATGATTCCGGCCGGTAAGCAGGCACGCCCGCGTCGGCGAGCAGAGCGCGGTGGTGTGGAAGTTGACGTACCGGAGCCCGTTGCCTGCGAGCCGGTCGATATTGGGTGTGTCGATGCTGGAACCGTAGCAGCCGAAATGCGCAAAGCCGGTATCATCCAGAACGATCAGCACCACATTCGGTCTGCCGCTCGGGAGCTCTGTATCCGGCCACCAGGGTTCGGATTCGTACACCGTCCGGCCGATGCGGCCTTCGAACACCTCTCCCGAAGGATGCCTGTAACTCATTGTTTCGGTTCACTCCTGTCCCGACGGTAATCACGGTTCTGACTGCCCGCATCCAGCTCCGCACGGGTGGCGTCGGAAACCGGGGCAGCCAGCATGGCAGCCAGCTGGTCGACCAGGTTGTTGAAAAACAGCTCTGCCTTGTGGCCCCGGAAGCTCCCGCCGTGGCGGGCGCGTCTGGAGATGGCGAGCAGCGCGAAGGCATGCGCGCTCTCGAAGCGGAGCGTCAGCAGCACCGGATCGATGTGTCTCAGCTTCTGTCTCAGCATCGCCCGCATCTTCCTGAGACTCGGCTGGCCTGCCTCCCCCGTCGTCTCGATCAGGTCCCGCTTCGAGGCTAGAAGGCGTTGCCCGAACTCGCCCAGGAAAACGCGAAACATCCTGTCTCCACGGCACAGGAGAAACTGCGCCCGCGTCAACAGCGCGCAGATCTCGCGCAGCTCAGGGTCGGGATCGGCCGCGAGGCTCTCCTCGACCAGCAGCTGGCGCCGGCACTCGATCTGCGCCTCCCGCCGATGCAGTATGGCCGCCACGAGGCCATCGCGACCGCCGAAGTGGTACTGCAGCGCTGACTGATTCTTCTGACCGGCCTCCCGCACGATGGCGCGCAGGGACACGTCGTCCAGACCGCGCTCCAGAAAGAGTGTTTCCGCGGTATTCAGCAGCTGTTCGCGGGTGCTGTCAGCCGTCCCTGCATCGACATCGGTCACGGGTTTGGACCCTCGAGCGCATCCAGATCACCGGCATCATGCCGCTCGGCGACGCCGCTCCTGCCCCCGCGATTTACCTTTCTACCGCGCCGGACAGCGGGACGCGCATGGATTTCGCTGGCCCAGCGCACCACGTGCGTGTAGGACGCCACGTCGAGAAACTCCTTCGAATCATACAGCCCGGTGAGCACGAGCTGTCCGTACCAGGGGTACGTCGCCATGTCCGCGATGTTGTAGACATCACCGCAGAGGAACCGGCGCGAGGAGAGATTCCGGTCGAGCACGTCCAGCTGGCGTTTGACCTCCATGGCGTAGCGGTCGATAGGGTACTCCCACTTCTGTGGCGCATAGGCATAGAAGTGACCGAACCCGCCGCCCAGAAACGGCGCTGAAGCCATCTGCCAGAACAGCCAGGAAAGACACTCCGCCCGCTCGGCACCGCTCTTCGGCACGAAGGCATCGAACTTCTCGGCGAGGTACAGGAGGATCGCGCCCGACTCGAACACACGCGTCGGGAGTTCAGTGCTCCGGTCGAGCAGGCCCGGGATCTTGGAATTCGGGTTGATCTCCACGAAGCCGCTGCTGAACTGATCGCCCTCACCGATGTTGATCAGCCAGGCATCGTACTCGGCATCTTGAATCCCGAGCGCCAGGAGCTCCTCCAGCAGGATCGTCACCTTGACGCCGTTGGGCGTTCCCAGGGAATAGAGCTGCAGCGGGTGTTCTCCGACGGGCAGCGCCTTCTCGTGTGTCGGTCCCGCGATCGGCCGGTTGATGCTGGCAAAGCGACCGCCGCTTCCGGCTTCCCATCGCCAGACCTTCGGTGGCACGTAACTCGTCGATTCGTTCATGGCTGCCTGCCTCTATCTGGAGCAGCATGCTAATGCATTGCATTAGGCGGTTCAACAGCGAGCCTTGGGGTCCCGGGAACACACCGGGTGCGAGCTGATATCTACTTGAGCGCCGTGAGTTTCTGCACCGCCAGACCGACGACTCCGGCGGCCCTCGCAACGCTCAACCGCTGATCCCGCCTGAGGCTGATCCAGTACTCGATACTCAGCACCCCATCAATCGCCTCAAACAGCGTGGGATCCCCGCCAATGCTCTCCGGGAGGATCTCCTTGAGACGACTCCGCCGACGCGCGATGCCCTTGTGTCGCATGGAATCCGATGCCGCAGCTCGATATCTGCTCCAGATCATCGAGATGTAGAGCGGCAGGAGCGATTCATAGACACGCGCTCTTCGATTGATCACCACCTCGAGGAGTTGCTGCCACTGGTCCGGCGCCCTATCAGGAAACGGCTCATCCATGACGAGAGAAGCGCTCGCCTCGGTATCCTCGATGAAGCTCCGATGCAGCGCCTCCATGTCCGGAAAGTGGCGGAACAGCGTCCTGGTCGTGATGCCAGCCTGGTCGGCAATCTGACGGGCCGTGGGATCCATCGAGCCTTCGAGAATCAGCTCACGTGTCACGCTCAGGATTTTCCGGCGCGTCGCCGCCGTGCGCTCGACCCTTCCGTCAATCCTCCCACTATTTTCCTCGACCGTTTCTGGCTGGCTCACTGGAATCTGATCGATCGATAATGTCATTGACAGTGACATTTGTTTTCTGTTGTGTCAATATCTCGGACCCGCCAAAACTGCCACGGTCCGCTTGCGTGAATGGAGCCCCCCGGCATGGTTAGACTGGCCGATCTGCCCGACTACGAACGCGACCACCTGCTCTCGAAGAACATGCCGCCGCTGGGACCACCCGTCTGGACGTCCCCGACCAAGCCGTTGAGCCAGATGCGGTTCGCGATCGTGACGACGGCAGGCCTGCACTACCGCGACGACCCGGCATTCGATCTTGCCGATGCCACGTTCCGGCCCATCGACGGCCAGGAAGACCCGGACAACCTGGTGATGTCACACAGCTCGGTCAACTTCGACAGGACCGGCTTCGCGGAGGACGTGAACATCGTTTTCCCGTTGGGCCGGTTCAGGGAGCTTGCGGAACAAGGCGTCATCGGCAGCCTGGCGGACGTTCACTACAGTTTCATGGGCGCGGGGCTGCCCCCCGATGCCTATGAGCGCAGCGCCGCCCAGGTGGCTGGCCTGCTGAAACAGGACAGGGTCGATGCGGTATTCCTGACGCCGGTATGACCCAACTGCACGCGCGCGGTCAGCGCGCTCAGCTATTACCTGGAACGCGAGGGTCTCCTGACGACGGGAATCAGCCTGGTGCGGGAGAACACGGAAAGCATGCAGCCGCCAAGGGCCCTATGGGTGCCCTTTCCCCTGGGCAGACCGCTCGGCAAACCGGGAGATGCGGCGTTTCAGCTCGATGTCATCAGGGCTGCGCTGGGTCTGCTGGATCGCAGCGACGGTCCGGTGCTGGAGGACTACCCGCACGACGTGCCACCGGGTGAAGCGGAGAGCGCGGCGGCCTGCCCCGTCTCCTTTGCAAGAGACAACGGTGATGACGACTCATGGAGAACGCGGCTGAATCAGGAATTCAGTCAGCTCAAACCCTGGTATGAGCTCTCGCGCCGTCGCCGCGGCGGTCGCACGCTGGTCGGCATCGCCGATCAGCTCCCCGAGCAGAATACCCAGATCCTGGCGGAACACCTGGATAAGGGCGTGCTGCCGAAAGACATCACCTGGCTGAAGCGGGCGGTGGAAGACATCAAGGCCTACTACCTCGAAGCCATGACCGCGCAACCGGGCGACTATGACGGCCACACGCTCCAGACCCAGTTCTGGCAGGAAACCAGTTTCGGGGCAGCCGTTCTGGCGCTCTACCACGGGTTTCAGAGTTCCGATGACGATCGGCTGAAGCTGATCGCACGAATACTTGCACCGCGCGAGGCCGTGGGTGCAGCGACAGGTCCCAGAAGAGGAAACACACAATGATGGAAGTACAGCCGATCAAGGATGGTTTCGTCGCAGAGATCACGGGCGTGGAGGTTCAGCATCTCTCGAACGCAGCGTTCGAGCAGCTCTACGCGGCATGGCTTGAGTACGGTGTTCTGAGACTGCGCAACCAGCACATCGATGAAGCGCAGCTGCAGGCCTTCAGCGCCAGGCTCGGTCCGCTCGAAGAAATTCCGTTCGGGCGCATGTCTGAAGCCGACAAGGCTAAAGTGAAAAACCGATACGTCACCCAGCTGTCGAACATTCTGGTCGATGGCAAGCCCATTGGCGGGCTCGGTAATGCCGAGGCAAGCTGGCATTCGGACATGACCTACATAGAAATCCCGCCCCCTGCCAGCGTCCTGCTGGGCGTGGAAATTCCATCCACAGGAGGCGACACCTACTTCGCAGACCAGCAGGCCGCCTATGAGGCGCTTCCCGATGAGCTCAAGGATCGCATCGCCGATCTGACGATCAAGCACGATGCGGCCCACACCAGCATCGGCAAGCTGCGGCCGGGATTCGAGCCTTTCGATGATCCGAGAGACGCGCCCGGTGCCGTTCATCCGATCGTCAGGATCCACGACGAGACCGGGGCCAGGGTGCTTTACCTCGGCAGGCGCGAGTGGGCGTATATTCCGGGCCTGTCGCTTGAGGAAAGCGAGCAGCTACTCGACGAGATCTGGCATTACGCCGCACTGCCTGAAAACGTCTGGAAGCAGAAGTGGCAGCCCTACGATCTGATCATCTGGGACAATCGGCGAGTGCTGCACCGTCGGGATGACTTCCCCGCCAGTTCCCGCCGCCTGATGAAACGGTGCCAGGTGCTGGCCCGACCGGTTCACGCCTAGTCGCGGTCCCGCGAATCACATGTCACCACGATGGCGCCGCCGTCTTTATGTGCTGCTGTTTCTGACGGCGGCTTTCGTGCTGGGCTCTAGCGCCCAGGAACAGCTCGGACTATCGTTCGCCATCGAGGGGTTGGAGGAGTTCCGCCGCTGGGTGCAGGGCCTCGGCTGGTGGGGACCGGTAGCCTTCATGCTGCTCGTCGTCTTCCGGCTCTTCATCGACCTGTCTTCCCATCTCGTACTGGCCCTGGGCGGCCTGGCCTTCGGCATGACGGGTGGCATTCTCTGGGGTGGTCTGGGCCTGGTCGCATCGGCACTGGTGCTGTTCTATGTCGCCCGGCTGCTTGGCGTCGACTGGGTGCGGCGGTGGCCCTGGCAGCACCCATACGCGCGGTGCCCTATGCATTCCTGGGCACAGCCGTGCTGGATCTGACGGTTGCGCAGTCGCTGGCGGTTGCCGGGACTCTGCTGGCGGTGTTCGCCCTCCCCTTGCTCAGCCCCAGGGTCAGGGGTTGGATGTGGGGCAGAGGTGACACCACCTGAGCGCGAGTTGCCGGTTGACTTGATGATAGTCGTCAGTTTTCGTTCCCGTACATATAGAGCAAAACGACTTGGAGCAGCGCGCATGGAAGTCATCAACAAGGTTGTACCCAACGAGGAGCAGATCAGAGGGTTCATGGCGCCCGGCCACGATGGGCCGATCTACATGCTGAATCTCCTGAAGTTCAAGGAGAAGGCCGAGTACGAGGATGGTCGTGAGACCGACCTGACCGGCGCCGAGGCCTATGCGATCTATGGCGCCGAGGTAGGCGCGCACCTGGCGAAAGTGGGCGGTGCGCCCATGTTCTCGGCCAGGGTTGAACGCCTGATGCTGGGAGAGGTGGAAGAGCTCTGGGACACGGCGGCCATTGCCATGTATCCGTCCCGCAAGGCGATGCTGGACATGCTGAGCTCACCGGACTACCAGGCTTGTGCCGTGCACAGGGCCGCAGGACTGGCGGGGCAGATCAACATCGAGCTCGTCGAGCCTGTCGGTGCCTGGCTGATGCAACAAGAGGACTGAGGCAGGAAGATGAAGTGGATTACGGGAGTTGCACTGGCGCTGGCCGTGCTGTTGGGGATCGGCTGGATCTACAGGGCGGAAATCGCCCTGTTCGGCATCAATCTCATGACCTCCTCGCAGAGGGACATTGGCCCGACCCAGGAAGTCAGCTGGTCCACCGGCACGGATCCCGAGGGTCGTGAACCTGCCAGCCGCCCGCCCAACATCGTGCTGATACTGGCCGACGACCTGGGCTGGAACGATGTATCCATGAACGGCCCGAACCCGACCGTGCAGACCCCGAACATCGATGCGCTGGCGGCAGAAGGCGTGACCTTCACTCAAGGGTATGCCGCCAATGGCACCTGCGCCCCCTCACGGGCGGCACTGATGTCGGGGCGCTACGGCACCCGCTTCGGTTTCGAGTTCACGCCGACACCCAGCGGCTTCATGCCCATCGTCGGCCTGGTCAGTGGCACCATGGATCGGCCGCTGCAGCCACCAGCGGTGAGGAACACGGAGGTGGCCAGCCTCAGCTTTGCCGAGATGGGCATGCCGCCCTCGGAGATCACGCTGGCGGAACTGCTGGCAGAAAAGGGCTATCACACGGTGCACATCGGCAAGTGGCACCTTGGGGGTGCAAACGGCATGGCCGCCCACGATCAGGGATTCGCCGAAAGCCTCCTGATGGCCAGCGGCCTGTACGGACGGCTCGACGACGAGAACGTGATCCAGGCCCGGCAGAACTTCGATCCGATCGACCGGTTTCTCTGGGCGTCCCTGGGATTTGCCGCCAGTTTCAACGGCGGCCCCCTGTTCGAGCCGCCGAACTACCTGACGGATTACTACACGGACGAAGCAGTCAAAGTCATCGAGGCCAACAAGGATCGCCCGTTCTTCCTGTATCTGGCGCACTGGGCTCCCCACACGCCGCTGCAGGCCACCCGCGAAGACTACGAAGCGCTGTCGGACATCGAGCTGCATCGGGAGCGCGTGTACGCCGCAATGATCCGGTCCCTCGACCGGGGCGTCGGCCGGGTGATGGAGGCTTTGCGCGCCAATGGCGTGGATGAAAACACGCTGGTGATGTTCACGTCCGACAACGGCGCCGCCGGTTACATCGGCCTGCCGGATGTGAACGACCCTTACCGGGGCTGGAAGATCACCCTGTTCGAGGGCGGCATCCGGGTTCCATTTCTCGCCCGCTGGCCGGCGAGAATACCCGCCGGGACGACCTACGATGCGCCCGTGCACCACTTCGACATGTATGCCACAGCGGCGGCAGCGGCAGGCGCTGATCTGCCGACGGACCGGATCATGGACGGTGTCGACCTGGTGCCATTCGTGACCGGCGCCGAGGTGACCGAATCACCGCATGAGTATCTGTTCTTCCGCAGCGGCGCTGCCCAGGCGGTTCGGGACGAGCGCTGGAAGCTGATGGTCAGTGCGCCACAGGGCCTGCCCCGCAAGGAGTGGCTGTTCGACCTCACCGCCGATGGGGAGTGGACCGACCTTCTTGCTGAGCACCCGGAAGTCGCTGACCGCCTGCGCGGCGTGCTCGAGGCCCACAACAGCGCGCAAGCAGAGCCGCGCTGGCCCTGGACCAGCACGACAGCCAACAACGTCGACCGCGATCTTTCGCAGGAGGATCAGCCCGGCGATGAGTTCGCCTACTGGTCGAACTAAGTAGGAACCACCATGACCGACAATCTTCTGCCGATGAGCGGTTCACCCGGCTCGCCTTACACCCGCAAGATGCTGGCCGTGCTGCGCTACCGCCGGATTCCCTACCGATACATCCAGGGCAGCGACCGCCGCAAGGCCCTCGACCTGCCGGAACCCAAGGTCCGCCTGGTTCCGGTGTTCTACTTCACCAACGACAAGGGCGAGCTCACCGCCGAGGTGGACAGCACCCCCATCATCCGCCGCCTCGAGGACGAGTACGCCGGCCGCTCGGTCATTCCCGAAGATCCTGTCGTGGCGTTTCTCAACTACCTCATCGAGGACTATGGCGACGAGTGGCTGACCAAGTGCATGTTCCACTACCGCTGGTACTACGACGCCGACGTGGACCTTGCCGGCTCGGTGCTGCCTTACCAGATGGCCGGCATCTCAGAGCCGGACGAGCAGATCGAGACAATGAAGCGGAACTTCTCAGAGCGGCAGATCGGCCGCCTGTACGTAGTCGGCTCCAACGACACCACCGCGCCGGTGATTGAGGATAGCTACCGACGCTTCCTCAGCTACCTGAACGAGCACCTGAAGCGCTACCCGTTCCTGCTCGGCCGCCGGCCCGGTTCCGGCGACTTCGCCTGCTTCGGCCAACTCACCCAGCTCGTGCAGTTCGACCCGACACCCTCGGCCATCGCCGCCCGCCAGTATCCCCGGGTGCATGCCTGGGTGAGCAAGATGGAGGACCTGTCGGGCCTGGAACCCGGCACCGACGACTTCGTGGACGCCGACGCGCTGCCCGACACCCTCAAGGCCCTGCTCGGTGAGATCGGCCGCACCTACGTGCCGGTGATGCTGGCCAACGCCAGGGCCCTGGATCAGGGGCTCGACACCGTGGAGACGGCGGTGGAAGGCAAGCCCTGGGAACAGCAGCCGTTCCCCTATCAGGGCAAATGCCTGCAGTGGCTGCGCGTGGAGTACGCGCGCCTCGGCGATACGGACCGGGATCGCGCGGATGCCATGTTTGCCGGCACCGGCTGCGAGGCGCTGGTCGCTCCGGCGAAGGGCTGAGTCCGACAGGATCTGGCTCGTGCGTTGCGGATCAGTAACTCGCTGCGTTTTCCATTCGCCGGGTTCTTGTATTAATGCAATACATTAATATAATTGCGCACTGTATTGTCAGCACGTCGGCGGAAAGAGCTACAGGAGCAGCACTCAATGACTGGCAAGGGGCTTGAGTACGTAGTGGAGGTATCTGCTCTCATCTTCGGTGGTACTGAGGGCTGGGACCAGGGCAATCACCTTGGGGACGCAGTGGCCCGAGCGGGACTCGATCTCAGCGACCTGGACGCCGCGATCGAGGGTGGCGATCAGCTGGAGGAAGTCAAGCGCAATCAGGAAGCGCTCGCAGAGGCAGGCCACTGGGGGGTGCCGACCATGGTCCTGCGAGGCGAGCCGTTCTTTGGTCAGGATCGCATCGACACGCTGCGCTGGCGCCTCGACCAGTACGGATTGGCGCGCGCGTGATTACCTTCGCTATAAAAATCACCCGCAGCAATGCTCCTATCAACCAGGTACTGAGCCAGAAGAAAACATGACCGCAATACTCCGATTGGCTCTACTGCTGGGTGGATTTTCTCTACCGGCGCTGACTCTAGCAAATGAGTTGATTGGATTCTGGAAAATCGACGATCAACCGGCATGGATCGAAATCATTACCGATGACGAGACTGCAACCGGAATTGTGCGACGCAATGATGTGAATTCCGATGCAGTAGGTCGGACGCTCCTAAAGAACGTCACTGCCGACGAAGCCAAACCTGGGATCTGGCGTGGCCAGATCTATGCTGCCCGGCTGAGCGAGTACAGAGACGCCGAGATAACCCTGCTCGACTCATCGCGCATGCAGATAGGGGTCAATGTGGGATTCATGCGTCGCACTATCGTTTGGCAAAGGGTCGCGGAGATTCCGTGAGATCGCTCCTCACTTTTGCCGTTGGGTGCATTGTCTGATCCACCTGAATGGATATCGAATCCGGAAACGGAAAAATGCTGATGAATCGAGTTCTATTCACCGTCCTTGCTGCAGTTGCGGTGTTCGGTGCCTTCGGGTACTTCATCGTGATGCACACCGCCTGCGGACAGGACTTCCTGCTGTCGCGCGCCGTGAGTGCGCTGGCCGCCAGCAGTGAAACGCCACCTGACGGAACTCGAGTGCTCGTCTGTGGCAGCGCGGCGCCGCTGCCGACCGTGGGACGCGAACAGGCGTGTCTGGCGGTTCTAACGCCGGCTCACTACTTCATCGTGGATGCAGGCGCCGGATCGGCCAACACCACCGGCTGGCGGGACTACCCGGCGAGCGGCTGAACGGCGTTCTGCTGACGCACTATCATTCCGACCACATTGCCGCGATCCCGACGATCAACCTCACCTCCTGGGTCGCTGGACGCCAGGGGCCACTCAAGGTCTACGGGCCACCCGGCGTTGATCGGATCGTAAACGGCTTCAACGAGGCCTACGCACTGGATCGCGGGTATCGAACGGCGCATCACGGTGAAGACTTCATGCCGATCGAGTACGGAGTGCTCGAGGCGGCAGAGCAGCCGATTGAATCCATACAGCAGCTGGGGGAGCTGACCATCACTTCCTTTAAGGTGGATCACTCGCCGATCGATCCCGCTGTTGGGTATCGCTTTGACTACAAAGGCCGTTCAGTGGTGATCACGGGAGATACCATCGTGACTGATCGGCTGCGCAAGGTGGTGGAAGACGCCGACCTGCTGTTCTCGGATGCACTGTCTCTCCCCATCGTTCGGACAATACAGGATGCGGCAGAGGCACGTGGCCAGCCACGTCTTGCCAAGGTACTGTTCGATATCCAGGATTACCATGCTGCAGTAACTGATGTAGCCGAACTCACCCGCACGAGCGGAGTCCGTATGACAGCGCTCTACCACATGGTACCCGGTCCCAGAAACGCGCTCATGGAGAACATCTTCGAGCGGGAAATCGAAAACAACATGCTGCTTACACAGGACGGGATGTGGCTCACGCTCCCGGTCGGGAGCGATGAGATCCTGGTCGACTAGAGTCGTCAGACAGCCTCGCGTCGTCTGGTCAGCTACGCTTGATGCTGTCGACACCCCTGGCTCAGGGTGAGTTTACCCAGATCGGTGAGGACCAGGCCCGATGCTGCACGGTCGCGGGAACGTCCAACGGCCGGTCTACACCCGCTTCATTGGCCAGCGCCGTGGTCCAGCGGCAGCTCGGGTTTTCAAACACCCTGACATAGTAGAACGCGACCTGTTCGGGTGAGAAATCAGGGTCAGTGAAGGTGGCCTGCAACTCGGAAGCTCCGCTGCCACTCAATCTGCAGGTATCGACATCCACCGAGGCATTCGTCGCCGGACATCTGCCGTTCCCGTCCGGAACACGATCCCCTGAACAAGCGACGTCCCAGATCTTCTGCTTTTCGGCACCGTCTTCCACCCATCCCTTGATGACCTGGATGCGGTCCAGCGCCGGCGCACTCGGATCCTGGCTTGACCACACCCAGAAATCCGGATCCTCCAGGTTGGTCAGGTCGGAGCCCATGGGCACCCCGTTAGCGTAGGCCGTAGCAACCGCATCCACGCTCTCGCCCATGTTCTCGGGGTAGTTGCCTGCAAAAAAGCGCAACTTGATACGCGACCCGCTGGTTCCGAACGTCTCACGCCGTCGCAGCGCGTCAAAAATGTCGGCGCGCGTATTCGCTTCGGCCCACACACCGGCGAGACCGCCGGCTGACACCTTGCGGATCGGACCGATGACAACATGGTCCATTTCAAACGCCCTTTTCACGGCGAACGAAAAATCAATGCCAGCGAACTGAGCCGGAATCCGGCGTGCGGTGTTTCCCGGATCGGACAGGTGCGTGTCCGTTGAGCCGATGACGCCCACCTTATAGGGGTTCTGTCCGCCTTCGGTGCCCATGGCGAGTCCGGTCAGCAGGGCATTGCGCAGGAAGGAGGGTTCTGACGCGCACTGGGTACCCTGGCCATCGTCGCAGACGGGCCAGGTGTTCTCGAAATCGCAGTCTTCGTCGGCCATGCCCACGCCGATCTGGCATTCCGAATTCCCCTTCTGCTGGGTGATTTCAAACAGGCGGTCAATTCGAGCACGCCGTTCGATGTCTGCTTCGGTGTAGGTGGAACCGTCCTCGTCAGTGCGTGAAAAAGTCTTGCCCCAGGAAAAATTGGTGTTGTGAGGGATGGTCAGCACCTCGCAGGGTATCTGACAGGCTTGATCCAGCTGCGCAAAGAAATCGGCCTGATTGACCACATCGTTCGACGATATGGCATGCGGTGTCACCTCCGTACCCCGGAATATGACGTTGCGATGCAGCATGCCGAAGTTCTCGAGCAAGGAAGAAAACTCGTAGCCGATCAGCGTGCTGAAGGTTCCGGGATTATCGAACGCGTTCGCCGCTTCCTGCACCCGCAGCCAGGTGGCCTTTTCGGTGGCAAGACATCGCTCCAGATTGCCGTCACAAAGCGGGCTGCGTGGCCCGGGTCGGCTCCCCGCCGTTGCGAAAACCTGTTCCAGCATCGCCTGCTGATCCAGTTCTCCCGAGCGCATGGCGCGACACTGGTCGGTATCAAACTCCGGCCCACCGCCAATGGTACACGGCAGGTGTGTGGCGAAGTTCTCTGCGTGATCCGTCAAAGCGACGAAATCCAACGGAACATCCAGCTTCGCAACCAGACCGTTCTGGAGCTCGACCTCCTCCCCGCGAGCGAATCTGTACGCGGTGTTGGGTCCAAGCCGGTTACCGCCAGCATAGGCATCAGCAGACCAGCTGGTGTGCACGTGCAGATCTCCGTACAGCGCCGTTTTCAGAGGGTAACGCTCGACCTCGCCTCCTGAGGCCTGCGGTGGCGGCGGTGTGGAAATGTGCGTTTCCGGCACGACGTCAGGATCGGTACAGCCGAACAGCACCGTTGTGAACACAACGGCGATGGCGACGAGATTTCGGTTATCCCTCACGTGCCGGCTCGCTCTTTCCCCCGGTTCCCGCAACGCGGGCCAGCAGCCCGATGAGGACGCACCACAGGGCGATCCACAAAAGATAGATCAGCACATCTTCAGGGGGGTTGTTGATCTGCTTCAGAAAGGCCGCGCGTGCAACGCTCCAGCAAACCCAGTAGGTGACGAGTCGTGGCGTTTCCCGCAGGCCCAGGAAGAACCACGCAACGGTACCCGTAACGCTCAGCGTCAACAGCTGGGCCAGCGGGACCGTAAAGGTGAAGAAAAGATTCCCCGTCAGATCCCAGCTGACCGGCAGGTAGGGTACCAGTATGGAGACGAAGAGGATGTCTTCCAGCACGCCGTTGGCAAGACCGAGCACGATGATGCCCAGCCAGCTGAGGATTTTGCGAAAGTTGTCCATATGCAGACCTCGACGTGAGGGGCGGCTACTCGCCGCCCACGATCGTTCGGACCTCATCCAGAACCTCGGACCAGTCCGCACGCTGCCGATAGCCCGCTTCCGCCCACTTGGCGAGAATCTTCCCTTCGGGCGAGATCAACGCCACGCCAGGATGGGGTATGCCGTAGGCAAAGGTGCCGGGGCCATACTCCTCGTTGCGGATTCCCCAGGCTTCAACGTGCTGACGATCCACATCGCGCAACAACGGATACCCGATCTGCCACTTATCATGGAACTGCCGGATGATCTCCGGTTTGTCGTAGGTCATGCCAACCACACCTACCCCGATGGCTTCGAACTGGTCTCTGATGTCATTCAGTTTCACGAACTGACGGATGCAGAAGGGTCACCAGTCGACTGATCGATTGAAGACAAACAGCAAACCGTTGGACCCTTTCAACGTATCCAGGGTCTGCTGGTTTCCGTCCTGATCAGCGGCGGCCAGCATCGGCACCATGGAGCCGACACTGGGTCCCCAGGCAGCGGCGTACTTCGATTCGGCGAACGCAAGCTGAACCATGCCGGCCAGGGCTCCGACTATGAGCGCGCGCCTCAGCACAGTTGATTGCCCCAATCTCATGATGGTCTCCTCTCAATCCGGACTTGAACCTTGATGATCGTCTCCCTGAAACACTTGTATCAGTATCGCTACTTTGTGTCATCGATCCCGTGCTACGCCATCCCCGCTACAACTCAGGGGGCCAGAAACACTCGGAGAGTCCCGCATCCTCCAGCCAGGCTTTCGCGGCCGTGCGTTCACCGCCATCAAGCCGATGGCGGATGCGGTCGAAAATCATCCGCCGCGATTGCTCCGGATAGGGCCTCGTGAGGTAGCTGCACGGCGTGCCGTAGGTGTCAGCGATGAAACACTTCTGCCCTGCCGCCAGAGCGTCGGCATTGCCGAACAGAAAAGGCGCGTAGTGCTCGCGACCGATCTCGAGGACGGAATGAGCGAATGCTGTACTGGCAGGAAAATCAGCCAGCTCTCCTTTGCCGTCCCATGCCGAGCCTTGCTGCGCGTTCCATTCGAGCACTCGGGTAAATCGAGACAGGTCAGGGATCGGGTCCCGATTCGTATGTGCGCGCAATCCACCAAGCAGTATGCAATCGACTGCGCATGGACGATTACCCAGCGCATACGATGTCTCGGCGAACTGCGCTTCCAGGGACTCCAGCAAGCCGATGTACTCGCTCTCTGCCGCCTGCTGATGCTCGATGAGCTCCGTTCCGGTGGCCCGGCAGGCACGTGGTCCCCATTGTGCGGCGGGATGCTTCACAGCCTCTTCCAGGCTGAGCTCAACGCCAAAGCCGGTTGCCAGGACATCCCGGGTGTTTTCCGGGTAGTGCCAGCGGTAGTGAACCATGACCCGCGCTACCCACTCATCGAGGATCTCCTCGACCACGTGCACCACCAGGCCTGCCAGACCCATGGGAAACAGGCGGCGCAGCGGATAGCGCTCGTCCATCATGCCGAGAATCGGCGTGGTGTCGGCCAGCGCCCAGTTTTCGGGTGTCAGCAGCACGGGAATCTGGTGCGAGCCTGCCCTTGCTTCCAGATCGCTGCCATCGCGGGTGCCCTTGCGCTCGTGCCGGCAGGCGGCGCCGTAGAAATCGAATGCTGCTTCCAGCTTTCGCGTGAACAGGCTCATCGGTACGCCGTGGATCACGTACTCAGCGCTGGACGATTGCTGGTTCACAAGGTCTCCTCAACAAAGGTCTTGCTCGACTGTAGCCTGTAACAAAGCCGCCGTGCTGCACTGCGGATACCAGCTGCGTAATTTAGATCGTTGAACGTCCTAATGCAATGCATTAGCTTGAAGAGACTGACCTGCTGCCCAGCAGGAACCGGCAGCGAGGCGTTGGTGGCACCTGAGGGTCAGTGATGGCTACCACATCCGGTGTGTATGGGCGTGCTGGCTCGACGCAGGCGCGATCCAGGACTCAATCTGACCTGGGCCTTTTCCACTCGGCCGTGCGTAGCACTAACTGGGCCGTAAAGGGGCCAAGTAAACGTTGCCGGCGAAAGATCGCTGTTCCCGCAGGGCCGAACCCAGCGCCGCGCTCTGTGTGCCCGAGACTTGCCCCACGCCGGACGCCGCGTGAACCGATGTATTTGTGGCACTTGCAGCATATGTTGTCTGTACACTTGACGCCCGCTCCACAATCCAGAGCCATGACTGGGAGCCGCGGGACGACGTGGAGACCTTGCTGGGCCAGGGATATGTGAACCAGACGCAGAACGTATTGTGGCACTGAGTGAGAAAAAGCTGCCTATCGAATGGGTGCGTAGCGATCGCGGCCCGAAACTCCTGCTCTACAAGCCGATCCTCAACGGAGTCATCAGACATCAGCAATTGGCCACGAAGATAGTGCGCGAACGCTTCAGCGTCCTCAGTTGGCGGAGAGAGAAGAGATTGAGCCTCAGCGTGCGTGATTACGCCCAGCCGTTGCACGACCTCCTGAGATATCTCAGTCTGTAGCGTCAGTGCGTCTCGGAAGTCAGCGCCGTACGCTGCTGTCCAAACTGTTTCCTTTGCGAGAGCATCATAGAGATCCACTTGGAACTGTGAGTCGTTCTCAGGCGACGGTTGAAACAACAGAAGGTAGTGAACGCCTAGTGCATTCGCTACCGCCTCGACCGGATCTCTGACCTTAAGACTTTCTACCACTTCCATCGGCGTGACGACCACAGCCGGCAACCTACTTAGTACGCCTGCGATCTCAGTTACAAGCTGGTCTAGCAATGGTTGAGGGCCGAGCTCAGGAAGTAGAGCAAGGGAGTTGTAGCCCTGCGCCGGTGACTTCGACTCACCTCGCTCGTCTTGGGAAACTCGACTTACGACAGCATCGACTACAAAAAAGGCCAGCGCGACGAGCAGGAACACAATAATCACCCGATCAATGCGCTTACCCGTCTGAGGAGCAATGGATTGCTCCGTGGGTACTTGATCGGTGGGAACCAAACCAGAAGGAGTAATCTCAAAGTACCAGGCCACCATCAGAGCGGTTGGTAAGCCGACGATGACGACCACCGCCACCACGACAACGCTCCATTCTGGGAGCCCTAACGCGGGCCCCAATATGTCGACGACTTGGAGTGCAACCCAGCCGGCAACTAGAAATGCCGCACCAACCCTTAGAACGTTTCGCCTACGAAGTTCCCCGATAAAACTCTGGATTCGAGGGCGCATTGGCACCCCTCCGCGCCAGGTTACTAAGCAAAGTCACCAGAATAGTCACTCCGGACAATGCCAAAGGGCACGCCTATGAGCGATACATGGGGCAACGGGTTGCCTGAAGGTACATTTCGACCGACAACGACCCGAAGCGATCCTACTTACCGAGTGAACGCGCGTGCTTTGGACTCTCGCATCTCGGCATAACGTTGATCCCAGCGCAGCGAGATGATGACGGCAATGCAGTGGCGATCGAGCCCTGTGTCAATCAGCTCAAATGCCTGGTCGTGGTCAAGCGCCGCATACGCTGTCACCAGGGTCGCGCTGGCCGCCTGGGACTCCCCCAGCGCTGTCTGTGCGGAGGCTTTGATAACGACGAGATGCGTTCGCTGGGGTCCGGTCTGGACCAGGTCAAGCCCAGCATTCGCTGTTTCGATCGCCTCACGATTGTGACCGGCAAGCGGCATTCCCGGCCAGAAGGAGACAGTCAACGCTGCTTAGTTTGCTCCGTGCCAGCGTCTAACGCCGTGGCGTGGTGAGAGCAGAAAGAAAGTGGCAAGACCTGTGCCGAGCCAGTAAGGCCACGCGGATAGAGCTACCCATATCGCGACGAGCAAAGTTTGACCGAGCCCAACAATCCGGAGCGAGAGTAACTGTGGCACGGCGTAGATAAGCCAGATTGCAGCTACCGGCAGAGAGAACGCCATAGCGACGCACGCAGAAATTCCAGCGGCTAGTCCGTGGTCACTCTGCATCCAGCGGGCTAGCCCCCAGAGCAATACGAGTGCCAAAGCGGATATTGCAGAATGAAGCGCGA